>JABGQJ010000223.1 GCA_018648945.1 Victivallales bacterium | reverse complement strand
ATGCCGAACTGGGCCGAGAGGTCGGTGGCGGTGTTGATGCGGACGCCATCCACCAGGAAGACGATGCGGCTCCGTCCCAGGCCTCGGATGTTGATCTCCGAACCCCAGCCGGAATCGGAGGACTTCTCGACCCCGGGGATGCGCCGGGTGGTGTTGCTCAGGCTCAGAGGCTGGGTGATGAGCAGGTCCAGGTCATTGACGAGACCAATGCCTCCCGGGGTTTGCGAGATGGCGCTTTCGTGGCCTCTCGCCGAGACCACCATCACTTCCCGGGGCACAGCTCCATCGCCCCAGGCTGGGGCGAGCCCCAGGCACACGATTCCCAGAATGCCACAGATCCGGCTCAGACGGGTTCTTCCACGGGTGTCCATTCGCTGCTGCCTCATCTCGTTGTGGGGTTGCCCCCGTTGGTCATCCCCGCCAGGCAGTGACGAACGACGCTGTCGTTCCATCGACCGCATCCTTCGGGTCAGGACGAACCCTCGCCGCAGACGGGTAGGTAGAATACATATGCTACTTGGTAAGTAGTAGGGATTTGGTCTTGGCTCCCTCGACCATCCCCAGCTTGCCGCTGAGGGCGCCGACTTCGTCGGTCGTTCCCTCCACCGTGATCGAGATCACACTGACCCCCTTCTCCCGATAGGGAATCCCGAGCCGGCCAATGATGATGTCGCTGTATTCGCTCAGCAGTTCGTTGACCCGACTCACAGCCTGTGTCTGGCCGTCGATAAGAATGGCGATGACCCCGATTCGCTTGTCCATAGTCCGCGACCTCCTGAGAAAGAAAAAACGCCTCGGTCCGCAGGAGGACCGAGGCGTTGTCGTGAAAGCAATCGCCAATTCGGTGTCTCTAAAGGTCAGGACGAACCCTCGCCGCGGAGTCAGGCCGTGCATTTCGCACGTCTGGATTGGGTTGAACTATCCCCCCGCCATCCTGCCTGGCAAGCGCCTGGTATGGCCGTTCCCACTGCGATCTGCCGGAGTCCCCTGCATTGTAGCAGTGGGCCACTGTTCTGCCCTACATGCCCAGCGACCAGCGGTCGCGCCAGGGGATCCGGAGCCGGTCACCATCAAACTCGATGGGGAGCCAGACGTAGCGGCTGTCGCGCAGAGCCGTGGGATTCCATTGGTCGAGCATGAGGATGAACTGGCCCGGCTGGCCATGCACAGGCAGGACGTGGGTGCTCTGTCCTTCGAAGGTGCGTTCGGCGCCGGGGCCCGCGCAGGGATCGCCGAGGGATTGCCAAGGGCCGAATGGAGTGTCAGCCACCGCGTGCTCTGCCCGGTTGGGAGCCCAGCCGGTGCAGCCGGAGCTGATCATGTGGTAGCGGCCGTCGTGCTTGAACCAGGCGGGGGCTTCGCGGGACTGGTTCTCGAAGATGCGAGCGTAGGGACCGGCGGGCTGGAGGAAGTCGTCGGTGAGGAGCGTCACATGCAGGGTCCGGTTCTCCTCCGAGGAGTGGATGTGGTAGGCCTTGCCATCGTCATCCTGGAAGAGCGTCATGTCCCGGCTCATGGCGTCGTGGGGGCGGAAACTGCCGAGGTAGCGGAATGGGCCGATGGGCGCATCGGCGACGGCGACGCCAGCGCAGGCGTCCTGGTAGTCGGCGCTGTCCGCGTGGAACCACATGACGAAGGTGCCGGTGAGCTGGTTGTAGAGCACCTTGGGACGCTCCATCACCCGACTGGGGTGCAGGTCGTGGTCAGGATCATCGAGCACAGCGGGCAACACGATGCCAGCGTGGGTCCAGTTGTAGAGATCCGTGGAGGAGTAGCAGGACACGCCCCGCACCGGAACGCGTCGCCGAAGCACGGTCTGGCGCTTCCCCTCGATCTCCTGGATGACGGTCTCGTTGTCCGCATCCTTGTTCTCGCCGTACCAGTAGTAGACGCCCTCGTGGAAGAGCACCCCGCCGCCATGGGCCTGGATGGGGTTCCCGTCGGTATCCAACCACACTTGGCCGGGATGGAACTCGGTCAATAGACTCATGCTGGCACCATCTTTTTGCCCACGAGGGCGATGTACACGACGATTGTCTCATTACCATCCACGCCGAGTTCCACAGAAGCCCCAAGGTCGTCCCCGGCACCGGCGGGTAGGCGATGGATCGGGGAGATCAGCGCGGTCCTCTTGTGCGTAGTAGTTCCAGGACCTCCACGCGGACGGCATCCGCCGTCGCGCAGGCATTGGCGTTGCACCAATCGAACCCCACGTTGGCTGCGGTCTGGTAGGCCTTGGCCAGCTTGTCCCTCAAGATCCGGAGCCGGGGCTGATCGGCTTGGTCCGCGCCCAACATGATCAGGTATTGTGTATCCTGCAGACCTTCGCGGAGGGCCTCCCAGTGCTTGCCGGGGGTGACGTCGGACCGAGTCAGATAGACCGGCGTGAATCCCACGTTGCCGACGGCCGGGTATTCGTTCCAGCTGGACTCGCATCGCGCATCCCCGTATGCCCAGAACGCCGAGCCAGTGGCACCCACGGTGAACCCGTACTGCGGTTGCAGGCGGTAGTAGGCGGGGTCCATCTTGCGGGCGGGTCCGCTGCACATGTAGAACCAGAGCTCCTTGCCGGGAGCGCTGGCGAAGCGCTGTATCGCCGCCTTCCTCTCGGGGCTTGCACGCAGATACTGCGTGGGTTGAGGGCACACGATGTCGGTATGCTCCAGCAACTTTTGGAAGAGCGGCCAATCCCTGCCGGATATGTTCGCGAGGAGGGGATCGTTGAAGACAGCCATGTCCGGAGCTGCCGCTTTGAACGCCTGACACCACTGAATCGAGGCCTCCAACTGGGCACGGGTGTGGACCTCATCCACCAGATGGAGAACGACACGCCCGGGCTCCAACCCAAGCTCCCGGTTGTGCGTTTGCCAGGCTGCGGCCCATTGCGTCAGTGCCTTGCTGAACTCCACCGTTCCCCGCCCGAAGCGTCCCCCGAATTTGCTGGTGGGACTGGTCGCAAGATAGACGCCATACCGCCGGGCATTGGGCCAGGCCGCGATCCAGGCATCGAAGGCCGCGAAGTCTGGGGCCTTGGTCAAGTTCCCCTGGTCGTCAAAGAGGTCCCGACTGGGGAACAAAACCGCCCAAGCAGCTCCCCAGGGCGCGTTCACGTGGTGACTGCGCAGGTCCGCGAGGCATGCCTGCAAGTTCGTCTCGGTGACCAGATAGTTCTTGCCGTTGGCGTAGTCAAACACGCCTGCCGCCGTATCGAGTTGCTCGGGCATCGTCTGCGGATGGACGTTCAATGCCATGGGCACCACCTTCGCCCCCGAGGAGGCGGTCAACTCGATGCGACCGGTGTAGTCCCCCGGCGCGACGTTCCTCACATGGGATGCCAACCACAGCTGACGAGTAGCACCAGCCGGGATGCTCGTGTGATACATGCCATCCTTTGCAGCAAGCTCGACGAGAGCCGTGGCATAGACAACGCCCTCCCTGGTATCGACCATCTCAACCTGATGGGGGCTCAGCCAGGAGGGGTTGGCACCTCCGGGTAGATCCGTGATGCGAAACGAGACCGGCATCGCCTCGTGGGTCGCATTGGTGAGGTTGATCACGTCTGCGCGATGCTCATTGCGCATGGTGGTGATGGTGGGGGTCGGCGATTCGGGCCGCTCGGGGGCATCATACCACGCAAGGGGAGCGTAGCGGTCGCTTCCCCAGACCACCAAGTCACGCAGCCCCCGGGCCTGCAACGCATGGGCGTTGAGCGCCAGAATGCGACGATGCAGGTCGTTGTAAGGAAGCGCCGCCCGGAATCCCTTGGCCGAGGCGGGGAAGCGAGTGCTGATGATCTCGTTCCGCAGGGCCTTCTCATCTACGCGCAATTTGGCGCGCGAGGCAGGATCGAGAGCAGCCGCATCCAACTGCCGGGAAGCTGTGGAGAGATCGAGCTGGAACCGGCGAGCACAGCCCTCGCGCGTGAGGTAGTCGGCGCGGCTGAGACTGCCAACGGGAATGGGCTTCCCGGCGTATGGAGTGGCGAGGTCCGCTTGCCCCCCTCGGTAGACCTCGATCTCGTCGCAGATAGCCATGAGCGATGCTTGGACAACCAGCGTGACCCATCTCCCCTTTGTCGCCAGCCCCGTCGCCATGAAACGGTGCTTGCGCACACTGGCTGTGTCGGGAAGCGCCGCCCGGCTGAGCCGCACCAGATTGCCGACGTCGTAGTAGTCCTTGCCGTTCTCACTGACCCGCACGGAGATCGCAATCGGCCACCAGATTCCCGAGAACTGCCGGGCACCGGTGGAGAAACTGACGCCATCGATCGGTTCGACTTGGCCAAGATCCAAGGTGATGGCGAGAGGCTTGAACTTCATGGACGACCAGCCAACCGTGGCTTTCTGCGTCCAGAGGCTCTTGCCGACAGCATCCGCGTATTTGCCATCGGTTAGCTGAACCGCGTCCCCGGCATCCGCCGTGAGCGAGTAGTTCGGCTTGGCGCTCATGGTGTACGGTTTCCCCAGGGCGACATTCACACCGGGCTGTCCCTCAGCCACTGTCCCGATGGCGAGGGCCGCGACAGCGACCAGTGTAGCGAGCTTTGCTCTGCGATGATGCACTTGTTTCTGCCTCCGGCGATCTGTTGAGTGAACGGCTTTTGGGGCCGCCCTTCTGTTCGGGAATGCCTTGCGATAGGCGTCTCATGGAATGGCTGAACGAGTTGATCCACAGGGCCCCGGGGGGGTGGGCCGTGCTCACGCGGGCCGCATCTTCTTGCCCACCGGGGCGATGTAGACGACGAATTCCTCGTTGCCATCCACGGCAAGCAGCTTGTCCACGGCTTCCTGACTGTAGGCACCGACGCCGCAGGTGCCGCAGCCGATCGCTTCGCAGGCAAGGTAGAGATTCTGGCACACATGCCCGGCATCGAGCGCAATGACCTTGTGGGAAGCCGCGCCGTAGCGCCACTCGGTGCGCTGTGGGGTAGCGGTCCAGAAGAAGACCGCCGCCGCATCCGCCATCCAGTTCTGGCCCAGGCATGCATCGCCCGCCTGAGACACCACATTGTTGGTTCGACTGAGCTGGGCGAGTTCCCCATCGAAGGGCAGGTAGCGGTAGAGGCCGGGCTTGAGACCCTTCACGGTGCGTACGGCGATGTAGGTCTCGAAGGGATGGCGGGCTCCGGCCGAGGGCACGGTCCGCAAGGCCGCCGAGGGGTTCAGCACCTCGCGCACGCCCTGGGTCGCCCAGAGCAGGAAGGCCAGCTCGTCAAGACTCAGCGGCGCAGCGGCGAATTCCCGATGGCTCTCCCGATTGGCGATGGCGGTGAAGAGGTCGAGCTTGCCTAGCGCGCGCAGCGACTCGGGCGGGGGCAAGGCGATCCGCTTGCAGTCGCTCGGGCAGGGCTTCTGAAGGGGAGGGGGCGGCACGCCCCGGGCCTGATCGGTGGCGCGGAAGTCCGTTTGTTGGCGGATCGTGTCCTTGAGGAAGGAGCGGAGGGCGTTCAGGCGTTCGTCGCTCATGTCAGCCATTCCCGTAGGTATTGCAGGCGTCGAAGAGGGCCTCGATGTTGGCGATGGGCACTTCGGGCTCGAGCACGTGGGTGGGGGAGAGGATGAGTCCGCCCGCTTGCCCAATCTGGTCGATGGTGCGTTTGACCGTTTCGGTCACATCCTGGGGGGTGCCAAAGGGCATGACGGTCTGGGTGCCGACCGTGCCGTCCAGTACGAGATCGCGCCCGTACTCGCGATACAGCTTGGCTGGGTCCATGCATTCCGGCTGCACCGGGTTGAGGATGGTGACGCCGACCTCGATGAGATCGGGGATGATCACCTCGATGTTGCCGTCACTATGATACCAGACACCAATGGAGGGGTTTTCCGCGCGCCCCGCTGCGATGATCCGCGCCAGGCGGGGCTTGAAGATGCGCCGCCAGAGCTCCGGGGGGAACATGAGCGCTCGCTGGCTGGCCACATCGTCGCCCAATCGCAGGTAGTCCGCGCCAGCGCGGGCCGTGGCCGTGGCGGTCAGGCAATTGCGGTCGGCCACAAGGTCCAGCATGGCTTCGGCCATGGCGGGGCGGAGCATGAGATCGGTGAGGAACTCCTCGTAGCCGCGGACCTGCCAGGAGGTCTCGTAGGTGTGCCCACGGACCCCGCCACATACCGCCCGGCCCGGTGCAGATTTGCCACCTGCTCGGCCATGCCTTCATCGCTCCACCCCACGAAGTCACGCAGAGGATAGGCCTCGATATCCGCCACGGTCTCCGCCCCGATCAGGGGATGGATGAAGCCGAAGAAATGGTAGAAGCCAGCTTGCGTCTTGCCAACGCCATCGGCACTGATCACCATGTCCGCCGGGACATCGCGACCCTCGTAGTAGCTGGAGAAGTCCGGTGCCTGGTAATCTGGCGGAGGCTTCAGGGCGACGCCGGCGATCGAGTCCATACCGAAGTGTTCGGCCAGATTCGGGCCGAACTGCTCCGTCAACCGAGCCTGCAGGTCCGGGGTAAAGCTCGCGTGGCGGGGGATGCGGCATCCCGGCTTCCGAGCGACGGTGTCGCGCCAACTGGTCAGGCTGTCAATCATCTGTGTGGACCCCCAAGCTGAGCTGAACTAGGCAACTGCTCCAATATGCTTCCCCGCTTCCGTCCTGGAAACCCCCCATTGCGGTTTCGTTCATCACCGCCATGTTAGGAATATCGCAGCCACCTTGGGAGCCCCGACATGGATTGCCGCGAGGCGGCGAGCCCGCACAACCTATTCGCCGAGTACGACCGGCGGTTTGCCATGGCCATGGCCGAGTTGCCGGTACGGCGTCCTTGGGTTGCCGACGAACGGGCTGAGATCGTGCGTGTCGCCAAGGCGTGTCTGGGCATCCGGGAGGAGTGGTGCCCCAAGATCACGATTCGCCAGTCTCACCGAAGCTGCGCCCAGGGCTTCGTGGTGCACCACCTCCGAGCCACGTCCTGGTCGGACGTGCACGCCTGCGCCCACCTCTATCTCCCGGCCCACGCTGGGATGGAACGGCTGCCTGCCGTGCTTCTCTGCTGTGGGCACGGCCCCGGCGGCAAGCACTGTCCTGGCTACCAGCAGATGGCAGCGCATCTGGTCCGTCTTGGGGCGGCGGTGCTGGTCCCGGACAACCTGGGGCAGGGCGAACGCCAACCCATGGGGCACGCCGACGCGGTTGCGCCCTTCGCTTGCGGTACCAGTCTGCAAGGTCTGATTGTTCTGGAGAGCATGGCCTGGCTCGACTGGCTACGGCAGGATTCCCGGATCGACGCGTCCCGGGTGGCTGCCATCGGCAACTCCGGCGGCGGCACGCTGAGTTTGTTCCTCGGCGCCTTCCGCGAGGATCTGGCTGCCGTCTCCTCCTCCGGCTACCCCTCCACCTTCGAGTTCGTGGCTCGCAAGGAGAAACGGCACTGCTTGTGCAATGTCCTGCCTGGTATCGTCGGCCAGCTGGAGATGGGGCAACTTCTCGGTTGCGTCGCTCCCCGGCCACTGCTCATCGCCCAGGGCGATCACGATGTTCTGTTTCCCAACGATCTCTTCCATCGAGTCGCCCGGCAGACCCAGGAAGCCTATGCGCGCCTGGAGGCCGACGATCGGTTCCAGGCCGCCCTGGTCCCTGGAGAACACAGCTGGGATCTAGGTCGCCGGGAGCGGATCGGCGACTTCCTTGCCCGCGTCCTTGAGCTGCCACACAACACCGTGAGCGAACCCGATCCGCCACTGATTTCTGCGGCCGCGACTTGCTTTTCCTCCTGGCCGGTAGGAGCGTTGGGTGTGGCCGGGCTCGCCGAACAGCTTTCGGGAAGGTCGGTCCCTATAGATACCAAGTTGTGGGACGTGTTCCCCATACCTCCCATTGCACATTGTCTTTCGCACCAGACGCCACGCGGCGACTTGCGCCGCATCCTTGCCCAGTTCGAAGCGTTCCTGAACGACCCGTCACAACGCAGAGGATCACACCATGCATGACGTTCTGAACCAGAATCTATTCCTCGTCAAAGAGCATGTTGGGCTGTTCAAGGCCGCCAACAACTTCGACATTCACGACCCCGCCACGGGTGGTATCATCATGGAGTGCCGGGAGGAGAAACTCGGTTTCATAACCAAGATCCTCCGCTTCACCGGCCTGAAGACCAACACGCCCTTCGACATCCAGGTCCGCACCCCCGACGGGCAGCAGTTGGTACGCGTGACCCGGGGGGTCTGCTTCTTCCTCTCCAACGTCCAGGTGCTCGACGAGAACGACCAAGTCATCGGCGGCTTCAAGCAGAAGCTCTTCTCCCTTGGCGGCGCCTTCCGCGTGCTGGGCCCCGATGGTGAGCCCATGTGCGAACTCAAGGGCAAGTGGACCGGTTGGGACTTCCGTTTCATGGCGGGGGATACGGAGTTCGCCCATGTGACCAAGAAGTGGGCTGGCCTCGGCAAGGAGATGTTCACCAGCGCGGACAACTATGTGCTCGAGATCTCCCAGGAGGTCCCCCCGAACACCTCCTTGCGCCAGCTCATCCTCGCCGCGGTGCTCTGCATCGACATGGTGCTCAAGGAAGAGAAGTAGCCCGGGCCACTCACGCGAGACTGGCTCTGGTTTCATATGGACTTCAACGGTCAAGCCCTCAGGGATGAATGGGGGCCGAAAGGTATGCTCGTACGTCGCGCCACTGATGCTGCCGTTGGGAGAACCGAGATGATCAAGAGACTGACAGCCCTCACCATCGCGCTGCTGATCTGTGCATCGGCCACTGCCCAGCAACGACCTGGAGGCAACTCAATCCTGGTCATCGAGCCGTACCGGCATGCCGGCACGTGGGTATTCGATGATGAGCAGGTGGGGCTCCGGAAGGAGCCGTTCATCTCGGGTGTCCCCGAGATCCTCGACAAGATGGTGGCTGACATCCCAGGCGCAGAGAAGGGCTTCCGTCTTCTGTTCGCGGCTCAGGACTTCCCTGGATCAACCCACAAGTTCCTGCTGAGACGACCCGACAAGGGAGGCCACTGGTACTACTCTCCCAAGTACAAGATGGAGGGCTGGCTGTGCCCCTCGCTCCTCAAGTACTTCCGGCATGCCCCCCGCATCCTCTACGGGAAGGCCGAACCACTGAAGCGAGAGCCCAAAAAGACGAAATAGGAAGCCCTAACAAGACGAGCAGTGCCGACCTCGTGACCTCGGCGGCACACCCGCACGTTGGCCCAGAGAAGCCTCGACAGTCTATGGCCCCGTACCGATCCGCGATCACGACTTGGGAGTCAAACCATGTTGAAAGCTGGAACCGCCACGAGGATCATCAACAACGATCTCGGCACCGTCATTCAGGGCGCAACGCACAGGGCGACCGTGCGGCACATTCGGGACGACCTGGAGGCCAATGCGCTATGGATCGAGTCCGACGGCAATGGCTTGCTCCTCATTACATGCGACCTCGGCGGGACGGACATAGAGTATGTACAAGGTCTCCTGCCCGCCGTCGCGGAAGCCAGTGGAGTGCCCAAGGGCAGCATTCTGATCGGGTGTTCGCACACCCATTCCGCACCGTCTGTCCTGGGCCCCACCCATCCTGACAAGCTGATTGACGACGTCTATCTCGAACGTCTTCGCGCCTGGCTCTGCGCCGCCGCGAGCGAGGCTGTATCCACGGCCGAAGCCGCTGAGGTCGCCTGGGGGAAAGGACGTGCCGAAATCGGCTATAACCGTCGGGTCTGCCTGGCCGACGGAGCGCACGTCATGCACGGCGACCCCAACCGCCCCGACGCAACCGGCCTGGAAGGTCGCACCGATCCACAGCACACAGCCTTCTTCGTCAGGGCACCCGGAGGACCGGTCAAGGCTGTGCTCTACAACAGCACGGCACACCCGATCAACTTCTATGGCAGCGATTTTCTCTCGGCCGACTTCCCGGGGCTCGCGCGGCAGTACCTGCGCGATGTCTTCGGCCCCATCCCCGTCCTCTTCTTCAACGGCGCGATCGGCGACATCTCCATCGTTGATGAGTTCTGGAGGTCGCGCACCCCGGAACCAGCGGAGCAGCGGGTCGCGCGAGCAGCGCATCTCATTGCGGGCGAGACGCTGCGCCTGCTGCAGCATGCGGACTTCACGGCCGAAACCGCCGTGGCGCATGCAGTCACACACTTCGATGCGGAACTGCGCCCGTTACCCGAGGAACGGCTGCAGTGGGCCAAACGCGTCATGGAAGACTACCGCAACGGCAGCACGGCTGATGACGGAGGACTCGCCCTCGCGACGGCGCACCTGACGCTCCTCTTTCACGAGCGATTCGGGGACAAGACAACGGAAACGGTTGACCTGCATGCAGGCCGCCTCGGCGAGTTGGCATTCGTGACCGTCCCATGCGAGATATTCTGTCATTTCGGACTGGAGCTCAAGCGACGCAGTCCGTTCCCCATCACCGCGGTCTTTGGGATCACGAATGGAGACATGGGCTACTGTCCCACCATCGAGGGCGCGATGGGAGGGAGTTGGGAGGGCACGGGCTCTCTCATCTCACGTTGGGACGTCCAAACGGGCTACCGGATCGTCGACGAATGGAGCCGGATGCTGCACGGACTCATCTGAACAGGGCCCCAAAGGGAACTGTGTTCGCATGGTGGAAGAACGGCGGCCCAACTGGCCCGATCCCTGCGAGTCTCTAGCTTCGCTCCATAGGCC
>JABGQJ010000222.1 GCA_018648945.1 Victivallales bacterium | reverse complement strand
ACCTTCTCCATGGCCGCGCGGATATCGCCGTCGCCAGGCCGGGGGAGTTTCTCGGCGATGGTCACGGTCGCCGTCGCAGCTTCCTTGCTGAGGGCCGGATCGGTGAGGGCCCTGGCTGCCAGGATGAGCGTCTCGCGAGTGGCCACACTGCCGAGCACGCCCAAGGCCAGGCGCTTCTCGTCCGGGCGCTTGCTCAAACCCATGGCTTTCGTCAGGAGCTTGATGTCTGTTCCCCATTCATCCTTGCGTGGACCGGCCAAGCGCACGAGAGCACGGATGGCCAGGATTCCTTCGCGATCATCCCTTGGCTTCTCTGCAACCGCCAGCAGAGGAGGGACCGCTGTCCTCTCCCGCCAAACGGTCAGTAGCTTCAACGCTTCTTGGCGAATCGGGGCCCGGGGATCCTCCAGACGCTGAATCACAGCGTCGAGAGCCTGCTGGCCTCCGCCTCGCGCCAGCGCCCGCAGTAGCGGCGCCTCGCTGCCCTCGGGCGCGCCTGCCAGAGCCTTCAGGACGGGTTCTGCTGCTTTCGGGCCACAGCGACCGCAGACGGTCACCAGAGCACTCTCGGCAGCCTTCAATTCGGCAGGTTCCTTCGCGTTGGCCAAGGCCTGCACGAGTGGGGTGATCTCGCTGATGCCGGCCAGGCTACGCAATGCATTGAGAGCCGCAACACGAACAACAGGGGGTTCAGGCTCCCGAAGGATCTTGAGCAAAGTGGGGAGGGCGGCTTTCACCTGCCGCTGGGCGGTTAGCCCCATGGCCGTCACCCGGAGCTTCGCTTTGGGATCGCCGATCTTCGCGATCAGGGCTGGGTCCACTGCCGGACTCCGCAGGCGCAGGAGACTGGCACGAGCGGCCCCCGCCACGGCGGCCTCCGGATCGATCAGGGCCTCGATGAGAGGGGGAACAACTGGGTCTCCGCCGATCCGGGGCAGGCTCCGGACGGCTGCCAGTCGGACGTCCTTCTCCCCCTTTGCCAAGGCAGCGATCAGGGCTGGTAGCCCCGCCGGGTCACCCCTGCCGCCCAAGGCCTCGACCAGCAGAGGGCGTCTTTGTGCGGGGAGTCTGGGTAGTTCGGCAGCGACTGTTCGGGTCACGTCGGCCCCGGGGAAGTCGCGCTGGAAGACCCAGAGAGCGACCCGGAATACGGGTAGGTCGGGGCTGTGGAGTTGTTTGATCAGCAGAGGTAGGTTGCCTGGTCGGCTGGCGAGCAACGTGCCGCGCAGAGCGGCTTCGCGGACATGGACGGGCATATCCGCGCTGTTGAGCTGGCCGAAGAGTCGCAGTGCCTGGTTCTTCTGGCCGCTTGCGGCCAGGGCTTCGGCACAGTTCAGGCTGCCCTCGAGCACAGCCGGACGCGTGTCAGCCCGCGTGCCGGCCAAGGCTGTTTCCAGTGCCTTGCCGGCGGGCGGTGTCCCGATCCGACCCAACGCGACTGCTGCAGCCGACGCCACTTCCTTGTCGGGGGCACTCAGTAGCTGGGTCAGCTTCGGTTCGGCTTTGGCATCCCGGCGCACGCCGATGGAGTTGATCACGCCGACCAACTGGGCTCCCTGCAGGCTGTTCAGAGCCTTGCGGAGGGCAGCGCCGGCTGCTGGGCCTGGCACCGCCTCCAGAGCGATCCGCGCCGAATGTGAGAGCTTCTTGTCCGCAAGCAGTTCAGCCAGCACGGGGATCGCCTCGGCGGTGCCCGCGAAGGCGAGTTCCCGGCAGGCGGTGATCCTTGCGGGGAGTTCCGCATCGGACTTCAGGACTGCCAGCATCTCCTTGGTGTCGGCGTACTTCCGGCCTGGGCTGTAGGATGGCCCGGAACGGAAGCTCCGCTTGCGATCCGCCACCCCATCGAGGTAGGCGCAGTCGTCCGTTTCCGCTGTCAGAACATCGCTGTAGAGCCCAACCCGCGTGGTTCCGGTTCGTTTGGTTATCTCCCAATAGAGCGTGCCAGGCATTGCCCGTGTCGGTAGCCATACCTCAACCCGAGCGTTGTCGATGATGCCCACGAAGGCCTGCTGAGCCAGGAGCTTGCCGCGTTTCGGGGAGTCCCAGAGAGACAGCGTGAATCCCCCCTCGTTGTCGGACCAACTTGGCGCGGTGATCCAGACGCCGTTCCACGGCATGGTTGCAGTGAGTCGCTGGCCGAGCCGCGTATGGTCGTTGAGGGGGATTGGCTCCACGGCCGCCAGCGTTGAGGCGAGAAGACAGAGCGACAGGAGACAGGTGAACGTTCCGAAGCGATGCATGGCTTGCTCTCCCATATCTACATCCTCCACGGTTCGCGCATGGCTCGCGTGCGGAGACGATTGGCTTCCGGATCATCCGGGAACTCTTCCTTCACCGGATCCCACTTCAGCGACCGTTCCAGCTTGTGGGAGATGATCGCCAAGTACCCCAAGGAGGCGGCCCGGTGCCCAATCTCCTCGTCGGCGCTGCACTTCCCACGATTCCGGATGCAATCCAGCCAACTGCCGTGGTGGTTGTTGGCTCGGCTCACCACTCGGTTGGGCAGGCCCATGTCCGCAAAAATGCTCTCCGGACCGCCCTCGATCCGGTTGCCGCCATAGGTGGAACTGAGCCAGCCCCGTTCGCCGACGAAGACCCCGCCGAAATTGCCGCTCGGGCGGGTGCCATCCGGCAGCGCGTGGTATTGATCCTTCACCACGCCCCAGTGGTCGATCAGGTGGACGAGGACGCCGTTGGCGTAGCGGAAGGTGAGGGTGGGGAACTGTCCGTCGCGGGGGTGCAGGATCTCGACCGGGCCGCTACGTTCCATGCCGATGGCATACTGGATCACGTCGGCGCTGTGGGAGAAGTTGTAGGTCACCGATGCGGCCCCGAAGTCTTCGCAGAACGCCCACGGCACGACTCCTGGGATGGGGTTGCGGTGGTAGCGTGAGTTGTAGTCGTGCCAGGGGGCGGGCCCGACCCACAGATCCCAGTCCAGCCCATCTGGGACCGGCTCCGCGGGGAGCGGCGGGTTCACCGGAATGAACGAGGAGCCGAACTGGCCGAGCCGGGACCACAAGGTGAATACTGACTTCACCTGGCCCAGGCCGCCCTCGCGGACGAAGTTGACAATGCGATTGGTCGTTGCCAGGGAACGGTACTGCGTGCCCGTCTGGAACACCCGCGCCCGCTGCCGGACCACCTCGATGAGCCGTTGCCCTTCGCCGATGGTGAGCGAGACCGGTTTCTCGGCATAGATGTCCTTGCCGGCCTTGGCTGCGTCGATGGCCTGCAACGTATGCCAGTGGTCGGGCGTGGCGATGAGCACGGCGTCGATATCGTCTCTTGCCAGAATCTCCCGGTAGTCGTTGTAGCGCTTGCAGTCCTGGTGACCATAGCGGTCGCAGGCCCTCTTCCAGGCATAGTTGCGCCGCTCTGTATCGACCTCGCAGACCGCCCGGAGTTGGACGCCCGGATTGCCGAGAGACCAGTTCAGGTGCCCCTTCCCCATCGCCCCGATCCCGATCACCGCCACACCGATGCGGTCATTGGGCGTGATCTTCCCCGGTGCTCCGAGCACGGATGAAGGCACGATCAGGGGGGCGGCCACTGCCGCCGCCGCCACGCCGCTGCCACGCAGGAAATCCCGCCGGGTCACTCCTGCTTCGGTTCGTTTCCTCATGTCTTGTCTCCCGTTGGCTCAGGGATCGCGCGGTTTGGGTCCGTAGGTATCAGTTGCAGAGGAAGCTACAGGCGGAATGGCGGTTTGGAAAGGGCTGCGTGGGACGGGGAAGAGGATTCAGCACGATCCCGCAGAGGAGGCGGGCTGGTCGGCCACGAATCTCACCCAAGGGCGCGGAGCGGCCGTTGGCCGTAACCACAGAAAGAGAACACCGAACATCGAGCACCGAATGGAGGATCGTCGGCACTAGGCTTGAACATGGAGTCCGTCACGGGTAGTTTTCGGCCATGGAAGGGCGACCATCAAGACTGCGAGAACTGGTGCTGCGCTGGCCAGGCAACACAGCCCTTGGGCGTGCGCATGGGTGCTGCCGCCTGCGAAGGGATGCAACCACTTCCGGCGGCGGCAGCCTGCGTTGCCCGTTGCCCGTCATGCCTGTAGGCGGGGCAGAACGAGTAGCTACGCCATGAAGATTACAGATTGCCGCGGCTGGTTGCGGGGGCGGGCAGTAGCGTTGGCGCTGGCACTCTACTCGGTGCTGGCCCTGAAGTGGTATCCGGGGAAGGTGGACGGGACTTGGCGCTTCCAGGAACCCCTCAGGATCCTGCGGTTCGGCTTCGTCCAGGAATGGCCTTACTGCGGGGGCAGCACGGTGTGTAGGCGGCCCATGTGGCCGCTCCTCCTATTCCCTGTGCTCGTGCTCTCCTTCTTCGTGTTCTATCGGTCTGTTGCCCCCCGCCTGGTGCACTTCCTCAAAGGCTCATTCAAAACGGCATGTCGATGCGAGAAGCGGTTCCCAGAGGTCGCCTTCAGGTGCTTCTTTCTTGCCGCCCTTCTCAGCACCATATATGTGCCGATCAACCGCGCAGTGGGCCATACGAGGTTCCCAACCTGGGCTCTTCATGAGGTGGTCGAGTGTGGCCTTCTCCCCATAGCTGTGCCCGTCCATCTGGCATACTTTGGCTGTGTCATCGTGGTCCGGTGGCTCTCGGCCTATGTGAACCCTCTGCTTGTGCCGCACAACCATGCGCCGTCCGGCCCGCACCAACTGAGCCTTCAGTATCATTACGATGGGCTCGTGCCGGAGATCGTGCGTTTCCTCCTGTTTCTGGTGGTGGTCGTGGTCATGATCAGGCTCCTGTCCCCGGTGCTGAGGCGCTATCCCCGCATTTCGTCTGCCATTGCGGTGTGCCTCTGCATATCCCTCGCGGTAGCGACGGTGGTGGCCTTGATCTGCCCTGCGTGGCTGAGGTGAGCACGATTGGGCAGGGAAGGAAGGGATGTGTCCGGCCTCCAATTGCCGATCCAAGTAGCCAGGCGCGCAGCAGGGCGCTCTGGCGTGATCTAACGCCAGTGCTCGGCTCCCCGACCGTGGCACTGCTTCACGGCTTGGTCGGCTTGAACAGCAGTCGGCAGAAGTAGGTGAACTTGACACTGATCTCGTCGCAGAGCAGGACGAGCTTGTGGCGGCCCGCAGGGAGTCGGACTTTTTGCTTGCCCAGGGTCTTCTGGGGGGTCCGCCAACCGACTCCGGAATTCCAGGATTTGGGGATCTTCCACGCTAGGAGAGGGGTGCCTGCCTTGCCGGTTTGGCCGAGATTGAGGCGGATGGTCTCAGCTGGGGCATCGGCGGCGGGATCCATGCCCTTGGTGGAGTGGTTGGGTCGGTTCATGATCAACTCGACCTCGTACTCGCCAGCCGTGGCCACGTCTACCTCATAGGTGATCCACTGAGCGTAGTCGCCGCCAACTTCCACGGCTTCGGGGAGCGACCCGATCTCCTCCATGCGGTACCCAAGCCTGCGTTCGCTGGGCCCAATCGCACTGCTTCGGAACGCGACGCCATTGCCGCCCTCGTCGTAGCAACCGCCCTGAATGGTGCCGGGGATTGCCTGCGGCTTGCCCTGGTAGGCCGTGCCGGTGAACTCCCTGCCAGTGACCAGTGCCAGCCGTACGGGCGTGGATTGCCCGATCAGGCCGCTCTTGTCCAGGGCCATGGCGATGATCGTGTTGGTGGCGCCAGGAAACAGGTTCCGGACCGTGAAGGTTGTTTTCACCGTGGCGGCATCGACCTTCTTCTCGGCTCGAATCCGGCCCATCGAGAAGAGCATCAGCGAGTCCAGTTTGCCGTTCGGAACGGTGGCGGTGACGTCGAACGTGACTGGGGTGCCCTCCCTGAAAGGGCCGTCTCCCCTGACCGCTAGCGTCACTTGGGGCAGAACGCGAGCGCCGATGTCCTCTTCGTAGATGCGCACGTAGTCCACCACCAGCTTGTCCGGGAACTGGGCTTCCTCCAGGCGACCGTAGAAGGGCTTCTGATCCGTGTCCTTCGGTGCCCTCAGGCAGGCGCTGACCCACACCTTCTGCGGCGCGTTCGTTACCGGTACCTCGCGGTAGGTTTGCCGGAAGGTCTCCTGGCCGTCGATGTAGAAGATGTGCTCAAGCGGCGTCCACTGGAAGCCGACGGTATGCCAGCCCTCGTACTCTTCCAGAATCGCCTTGCGCCCGCTGGAGGTGCGTCCGAGCTTCGTGCTGCGCAGGATGGCGCCTTCGCCGACCCCCTTGGCATTGCCCTGGTCTCCGGCCAGGCGGTCCAGTTTGACGCTGCAATGGTAGCAGTGGCTGATGTCATTCCGCTTCTTGGGCTTGTAGAAGTCCTCGAAGATGTCGAATTCCTGGGGGCTGAGGAATGCATCGACGCCGCATTCGTAGGGGTAGCCGGCCATCCAGACGGCTGTCCACCAACCGGGCTGGCGGGAGAACTGCACCCGAGTCTCGAAGTAGCCGTAGGCTTTCTCGAACCAGGTGTTGATACCGCCGGCATAGCGCACCGTGCCGTCGGGATCCTGGGTTAGCTGGAGCACCAGCGCGCCTTCCCCGTCCAGGAATCTGTTGGCCTTGGCGTGCTTGGTTTTGAGGCCCGGCCAGTTCCATGCCTTCTCCGGCTGTACATGCCATTTGGCTGTGTCCAGGACCGTCCCTTCGAACTCGTCGTTCCAGATCAGCTTCCACTTCTTGTCCGCAGGTGGTCCCTCGCGGTACTTGGCCTTGGTCACGGTGGCGACAGCGGCGCTCTTGGGCATGGGGGCTTTGCGGATCTTCGGGTTCTTCAGGTCCAGCGGGCCACCGACCGTCAGCATGGCGGAACCGGAGCCGCGCAGCATCCGCACGGCGAGCAGGTGGGGGCCCTTGGTCAGCTCGACTGTGGCGGCGAAGTCGTGGATGCTCGGCGGCCAAGCCCCGTTCCCCTCGTTCACTCGGCTGAGGGTCTCGGAGATCACCTTCCCGTCCAGATAGGCTTCGTACCACCAATCCGCGCCGAATCCGAACGTGGCCGGGCCAGGCGCATCCGCAGTGAAGGGCACGTATACCCACGCGGTGTTGCCGACCGGCTTGCCGGTGAACGGGGCGCAGTCCAGGCACCGTCGGGCGTCGAAGGTGGCGACGCGCCCGCTTGCCCGTTTGTCGCCGATCACCAGAATCTTCGGCAACTGGCGCAGCAGTTCCGCCGCAGGCACGCCATCTTCCTTGGCGAATGGGCCGAAGACCGTGGCCTGCGCGGGCAACACCACCTTGCCCTGTGGCGGCGCGCCCTGGGCGGCGCCAGTCCAGGTGGCGATGAAGAGCAGTAGCGTCAGCAGCAGTATCCGAGAGGTGAACTTCATTCCGGTCATTCCCTCACTTGACTTGGTCTTTCTACACCGAGAGGCGTCCGCCGAGATCGCCGGGGCCAGTGGAGAGCATCCACGAGAGCGCCTTGGGCACCACGAAACTCTCACGCACGAACCCCCGGTTCGCCACCTGGCGAAGCTCCCATTCCAGATGGTCGTCGTAGACCCGGAACACCCGGTAGGCATTGGGCCACTCGCAGAATGCGGGGTTGACCAGGTGGGTTGCTCCCGCGCGGACGTTCGCTTCGTTCCAGTGGGTGTGCCCGCACAGGGCCGCGATCAGATTCGGTGCCTTCTGCAGCACGGCGAGCACGTTAGGGCCGGTGTTCCATTTGGCCATCCGGTAGCCACAAGAGGAGATTCCGCCCCGGTTGTACAAGGGGTAGTGCCAGATGAAGATCGTGGGAGTCTTGAGGTCGGCAGCGAGAGTCTGCCGCAGCCAGTCGATCTGTTCGGGTTTGGCGGCGACGCCTCTGGATTGGCCACGCTTGTAGTGGTCCATGAAGGTGCCGTCGGCGGCCCGCCAGTGGGAGCCGTCGAGGACGATGAAGCGCAGGTTGCCCCGGCGAACCGCATAGTCGGTCCGTCCGTCCGGGAAGAGGCCGGCGCATAGTTCCAAGGCGTCCGGGCGGGACGAGGCGTGGTAGGCATCGTGGTTGCCGATGCAGCCATAGATCGGGAGCCCCGAGTCCCCGCAGACCTGCCCCAACGTCGCGAACTGATCGCGGGTGGCCCCATCGGTCATGTCGCCGGCAATGAAGGCGTAGCCGATGCCTTCGGTCCGCAGGGAACGCAAAGTGGCAGCCAGTTCGGCAGGCGCGGGGCCACTGAGCTTGTTGTTCATCCAGGGGCCTCGCCCCGCCCCAATATGGGTGTCGGAAAGCAGAGCAAAACGTTGGGCGGGCGCGCGTACCGGCTCCTCCAGGGCGCGAAGTTCCAGGCGCTGGAAGGTGCCACCGCTACGGAAATGCGGGGCCGAGACAAACAGGTAGTGCCGCCCTTCGGGGAGTAGCCACTTGGTCAGTCCGACCCGATTCGGGGGGCGTTGCCCGACGCAGTCCGGGGCGGGCCCGGTGAGGGGGTTGCCCTCGCCTTGCCAGGGCTCTGCCATGACCATTGGCGCCGCGAGCACGGTGGAATCGCACAGCACCGTGGCCCGGAGACCGGGGCGCAGGTCGCGGTCCGGTTCCAGGACGATCGAGCCGGTCGCCATCATGGCACGGGGAGCATCGATCGCGAAGACCAAGAGACCGTCGGGGGGGAGCGCTACGGCCGCGCTGCCGGCGGACTGCGCCTCTCCCGGCACAAAGCTGCTGACCATGGCTCCGGATCGCGCGTCAAGAACGAGCGTCTCGCCAGGCGACAGGGCGGTTGCGTGGCGATCGGCCACGCCACGCAGCGATTTCACTACAGAGGGGTAGGCTTCGATGGGCGGGGGTGGAAGATGAACTTCGCGCAGGAGCACATCGTCGAACCAGCAGACCCCCGAGGCCACCATGGCCATCATGAAGTCACGGTCTGTGTCGCGGATCTCCTTGCGGCGTAGGGTTCCAGAAAGATGCATCCATTTGCCTGCCTTGGGACCACCGCTGGCCTGGTTCTTGGTGTGGCGCCTGGTGCCGTCGCTGGCGGACATGTAGAGCCGTGCCGTAACGCCCTCCTCGACGAAGACCCAGGCCGAGAACTCGTAGTCCATTCCCGGCCGGACCAGACCATCAAGGCGGAAATAGGCGCCGCCGGTTGACTTCCCTGGCGCGACATTCACTCGCAGGCTCTGCTTGCCGCCGTGTGCCTTTGCGGCACTGGCGGCATACGTGGCCTGATAGGTGTGCAGGTCGGGGATCTTATCCTCGAAGCCCTCCTCGATGAGCGTCTTCCCAGTCATTGGATTGCCTTCGTTCTGGCCAGCGTGGATGGGCAGAGCCGCCAAGCCGACGGTTGCAGCGATTCCCCGGTTGAACGTTCTCCTGTCCATCGCTGTCACCATCCTGACGTGAGTGGTTTCTGAAGGACCCCGTACCTATGGCTGCCACTATACCCCCAAACCCGTTGGGTGCTGGGCCTTGGTCCCAGCCCTTCCCCACCAGAAAAAGGTCTGAAATCGCGAATCCCCAGTCGCCAATGCCGCTTACCACGTGTGGTAGTGCTGGACTTCGTCGCCGGTGTCCGGATCGTGGCCGGAGAAACGCTGGTACTTGGGGTGCACGAAATCCTCGGTCTCGTCGAGCTTGGCATAGAATAGCGCCCGCATCTTGGCGACGATGTAGGGCAAGTCGTGGTAGAGATTGTGCAGCTCGTGGGGATCCTCGGCCAGGTCGTAGAGTTCGCCGCGGTCCTTTGCCGGGTAGTGGATGTATTTCCAGCGGTCGGTACGGATGCACTTCTTGTCCACCATCTCGGCGTAGACGGATTCCCTCTGCTCCGGCCAGGAGCCATTGCCCGTCACCGAGGCGCATTGCGAGCGTCCCTGCACCCATTCGGGGGCGCTCAGCCCCGCGAGCTCGGCGAGGGTGGGGAACAAATCGACTTCCTCCACCAGATCATCCACGGTTTGGGCGGCCTTGCCGGGCACTGCGATCAGGCAGGGCACGTGCAGCATGCAGTCCAGAAGGAAGGGCGCTTTGGCGGGAATGCCATGGTCGCCCAGGAACTCGCCGTGATCGGAGGTGAGGACGACGATGGTACGGTCGGCCAGTCCCCGGCGTTCCAGGCAGGCGAAGACCTCCCCCAGTTTCCAGTCCAGCTGCGAGACCATGCCGTAGTAGGCGGCCTTCATCTCGCGGAAGGTCTGTTCCGAGGCGTCGGTGAAGCCCCGGTACTTGTGGACCTGGCATTGCTGGTAGAGACGGTACTCGACCGGTTTCCGCGCGATGTCCTCCTCAGCCTTGTGGAATGGCGGCATCTCCTCGGCCTGGTACATGTGGCCGAAGCGACCGGAGGGCACGTAGGGATGGTGGGGACCGTAGAAGCCCAGCCATAGGAAGAAGGGGTTCTCCGTATCGACTTCGTCCAGGTACTCGATGCCCTTCATGCCGACGTACGCGTCGATGTGGCAGTCCTCGGGCAGGTCGGAGGGCACGGCACCGAGGCGTTCGCGGAAGCGGGGGAGAGCGTAGCCAGTGGCGTACTCGTAGCCGCGTTGATGGACGTATTCCTCGAACTCGTTCCGCTTCTCGACCACGTACTTGCCGTCTTCCCGTTCGGCCCAGTTGCGGCGGCAGTGGTGGGCGGCCCCGTGATCAATGGCGGCGAGGAAGCGGGATTGGGCCACATGGTGCTTGCCCACCACCGCGGTTTCGTAGCCGGCACGATGGAAAAACT
>JABGQJ010000221.1 GCA_018648945.1 Victivallales bacterium | reverse complement strand
GCCCGCACCCGGGCGGTCGCCACTTTGGCCTTGACACACGCCAGCAAGTCCGCGTACTGGCGGATGTCCCCGGATTCCGCATTGCCGTACTCTCGTGCTGTCATCTCGTCGCCTCCATCCCACCTGCCGCGAGACGGTGCTCACGTCGCGACCCAACACCATCGCTCCGCTGGACCCCGTCATCGAGGACCCCGCCGGAGTCGCACACCGGTTCCGGACGCTTCCGTGGACTCATCCATCTTCCCCTTCTGTCACGGTCACTCGTATCGGCGACCTCTGCATCAGGCCCTTCCCCCTCCTACCTCGCCTCAAGCTCGCGCAGGTAGCGGACGAATCCGGGGAAGGCCACCTCGGGGTCCTCGATGTGGGGGTGCCAGTGCTTCTCCCATTCGAGGGTGAACCAGCCGTCGTAGCCAGCTGCGGTCAGCAGGTCGTGGCAGTCGGCCAAGGGCGCGATGCCGGTGCCGACCGGACAGAGCAGGCCGGACTCGCTCAGATCGCGCCCGAAGTCCTCCTTCGTGCCACGGAAACGCCGGACGTCCTTCCAGTGGGTGTTCCGCACCCACTGACCGATGCGTCCCCAGGTCGTGTCCGGAGTCTCCTTGCCCACCCAGTAGGTGTGTTTGAGATCCCAGCAGCAGGCGACATCCGGGCGGTCGGCGCGGCTCAGAACCGCCGCCATGTACTGGGACGACGTCCACGCGTCATGGGTCTCGATCAGGATATCGACCGGGCCAATGCGAGCCGCGCGGTCAGCCAAGACACACGCCCGTTCCGCGACCACGTCCACAACCCGGTCGCGGTCCGCCTCGGTCGCCCCGTCCGCGAGTCCGAGGCTGCCGCCAAAGACACGGATCTGGCCGCAGCCCAGCGCAGCGCAGAGCTCGGCCGAACGCACGAGTTCCTCGTCGTGTTCGGCCATGCGTTTGGGACGCGCGTCGCTCAGCAGAATGCCGCTGGAGATGCAGGTGACCGTCAGGCCGTGGTCGCGGATGCGAGCTGCCGTGTCAGCCATCCCAGTGGAAAACTCAGGCAGGCGCCACAGTTTCAGCGTGCCCTTCAGGCCGCGGAAATCGATGCCGTCGAACCCATAACCGGCAACGTTGGCGAGAACCGCGGGAAGCTCCCACTTGAAGCAGCCGAGAGTGGTGGTGGACAGTCGCATGATTGGACCTCGGACCTTGCCCGTATTGGCTACTTGCCACCCAGCAGGCGATCCATGACTTGGTTGAGGGATTGGTTGCGGAAGTCCCAGAGCTGAATGGGACTGGTGGCCACGGCTGTGCCGGGGGCGTAGTCGAGATGGACCGTGACGCCGTAGGATTGCAGGGCGAGGGTCGCCTTCTTGTGCCCGGACTCCGCAAAGCGAATGGCGCAGGGAAGCTGGGGTTCCGCCTCGTCGAAGAGGACGAGCGTGGTCTCCTCCGGCTGTAGCTCATACTCCGCCTCGGGGTGTAGCTCGCGCTTCGCCGTGACCACGCGGCGGGCGCGCGGCGGGGAAGTATGGCCAGGATAGGCGCGGAATCCCAGACGGACAGGTTTGGGTTCGCCCTTGGCTTCGACCCGACAGCGCAGCTCAATGCTCTCGGCATCGGCCGCGAGCCCGATCTCCAACACCACGCGGGCCTCGGGGACATCCCAGGTGAACGTGCCCAGCGCCCGCTCCCCTGCTGCCTGCACGACCGCCATCTCGGCCATGGCGTGTTTCAGGATCTCCTTGCCGCCGTAGCTGAGCTCGAAGAAGTTGTTGCTGTACCAGTTCACGCTGTCGGGTTGGTCCATGCCGAGCCCGGTACTGCCTTCGATGGCGACACCGGTCTTGGCTTCGCGGTCGGCGATGTTCATCCAGTAGCGGAAGCGGTAGGTGGTCCTGCCATTGGCCAGGACCAGATGGCGAATGTAGCCAAGGGGGAGTTTGCCGTGGGCGCGATGGGGCCGGATCTCCGGCTTCTCCAGCATGCAGGTGGCCTTGCCAGTGACATTCCCGGCGGCAGCGAGAGCCTTGGCCATATCGTCAAGAACCGCCTGGGCCGAATCGGCGAGAACGGCGGGAGCGAGGACGAGAAGCAGGAGTAGCGCACGCATCATTTCACCTCCACCCAGGACCGGGTCTGCAGTCCGCTGATGATATCGGTTGCCACCAACGTCCAAGTCCCGGGCGTAGCGTTCCTGGGTAGCGTCTCGGAGAACGTGAAGAGCCCCTTGTCAGTCCAGACCTTCCGGCGATACGGGAGGAGAATCTCGCCGGAGGGCGACTTGAGATCGATGCGCGCCACGTGATTGTCGCCGACCTTGGCCCCGTCTGCCTGCACCTGCCCTCGCCACTGGAGCAGGCCAGCGCGCAAGCTGGGGGAATCGGCACGGAGTCCCGAGATGGTGTAGGGAAGCAGCGCGATCAACTCCGGCTCGCAAGTCCGGAGCTCCAGCCCGACTTGGGTCTGTTTGCCCAGATAACGCCCCCGGCGCATATCATACGCGTGCGCCTCGGGGAGGACCAGCCTGACCGGGATCGTGCGCTCCTCCTTGGCGTTGAAGTCCTCGGGCATGATGGCAAGGAATTGGGCGTCGCCCTTGATGAACCGGAACGTCCCAACCTGTGGCATGGATTCACCTGCAAGGGTCAGAATGCGCGCCTCGGGAATGATCCCCATCGTCTCCAGCAGGCCTCCATAGATCTGGCGCAGCTCCGCTCCGCCCGGACCGTGGCGCAAGGTCTTGTACCGCGCCCAATCGGCATTGGCAAGAGACACGCGCGGGCTTGCCGGGGGCTCGACACCATTGATGCGGTAGAGCGTGGCATGCTGTCCCCTGCCGCCGGCGAGTTCCGGCCCGCGCCCACGGGTAAACGTGAGGTCGTGCCCAGCAGGTTGCGTACCGAAAAGATCAGCCAGAGGCTGGGGAGCGTAGGGGCGACCGTGCTGGTCCTCGATGGCCGGCGGCATGTCGGCCAGGAGAGCGCCGCCCGCAGCATGGAAGACCCGCACGGCAGCAACTTCCTTCTCGGTCATGGCTTCGGCCATGGGCAGGATCAGCAGACGGTACCCGGCCTTGCCGAAGCTGCCATCGGCCAGCTGAGCATAGGATACGTAGTCATACTGCAAGCCCAGATCATTGAGCAGCTGGGTCATGCCGTCGAACTCCTTCTCGACCGTGACCGGGCGTTCGTAGAAGGTGTTGGCGTGGATGGCGAGGGGCGAGTAGTAGATGGCAATGCCGTCGTTCGCCCTTCTGCTGCCGAGCAGGAGACGGTCGAAGCCGGACTTGATCTCCGCGCAGGCAGCCGAAGTCGCGACGAAGTGCGGCAAAGGCCGCAGGTCGGCGGCGAAGCCCACCTCGTGGGGCATGTTCGCGTGGCCGACCGTATTGAAATACCACGCGGAGTTGAAGCCTTGGCAGAGAGAGTACCACGGGAAGTAGCGCATGGTGGTCTCGCGACGGCCGCCAGAGCTGAAGGTGTAGGCCCCATACCAGTAGCTTGACATGGTCCCGGGGTTGCGCAGGCTACGGACCAGATTGCCGCCGGCAGGACGTCCGGGATACGGCACGAACATGTCCAGCTCGCGCAGCATGCTCCACCAATCGAACCCACCGAAACTGCTCAAGTTGCCGCTGCCCTCGTGCCCGATCACCCCCCCCTTGTCTACGGTGCGGATCTCACGGGCGAGGAGGGCAAAGATGTCCGTCCAGCTCTGTTCCGTGGCCAGCCGGAAATCAACCCAAGGAGTCGGGTTTCCCTGCTGCCGCGCATCGGGCAGGAGCAGGGGCTGCACCTCGTCAAAGCTGCCGAGATTGCGCTGCCACGCCTTGTTCAGCGTCCCGACCGTGCCGTACTTGGTCTTGAGCCAGTTCCGGAAGTAGACCACGCTACTGGGCGCGGTGCACAGCTCATTCCCCTCGCTGCCGCCAAAGTAGTTCTCATCACCCAGGCTGTACCCCGATGGACAGAAGGGGCGGAAGCCTCGGGAGGTGGTCCTCACCTGCTCGACAAGTTCGGCTTGGTATGCTGGATCCGTGACGGCAGGGGCGCGTTGGTGGGGTGGGGCCTTGCCGTTCCTCGGCATGCGCACCGCACAGATGTAGGGCAGAACTGTGAGCCCGGCGCGGACACTCTCCACACAGCGTTGGGCCGCATCCTCACCCCAGACATGGCTCGGGTACACGGTATCGACCCCGGCCCGCCGAAGGGCTTGGTTCACGAGCCGGTCGTAGTAGGCATCGGCACTCGGCCCGTACCACGCGACCAACGAGAAGTCGTCGTACGCCCGCCGCCATTCGCGGAAGACCTCGGCGCGACGGACCGCGAGAACCTGCCCATCGAGTCGCAGCTTGACCGTCAGTTCGTGCCAAACACAGAGAGGCGGAGGCACAGCGAGCGAGATGGGCATGGCCCCCGCTCCCACTGGCACGGCCACCGAATCCTGTGCGACCACATGGCCGAAGGCGTTCGTCAGCGCCAGATCCAGAGTCGCCTTCTCGGGGATGGTGCCTGTGAACTCGACACCGGCGGCAATGGGCGCGTCCGCTGCATACAGCTCCCGTCCAAGGCCAATGCTCGCCATGCCGAGCTGGCTCTGCACCTCAACGGGCAGGCAGGCTGAACCGGCGACCTTGCCATCCACCAGCACGCGCATGGTGGCAAACGCGCGCCCAACCGGCAAGACGGGAGCCGGAATGGAGAGCGTGCTCGCGCCGGTGGGAATCCGTAGGGTGGCTGTCGTCCGGGAAAGCACCCTCCCCTGCGGATCGCGCCAGACAACATCCAGCTGCGCCCGCCAGAGCGTCTTGCCGCACTGCACGGCGACCTCCAGGGCCTCGGGCACCTGATCGAGCGACCAAGCCGGGGGGCTCAGTTCCCGAATCTGTAGCGGGGGCTCCCGGCGAGCGGTCCAGAGCAGCGACCGAATGGCCAGGGCCTGATAGACGTCGTAGTCCAGTTCGCTGGCCGGGGTCTCCTCCTTTGGGGTCATGTATTCTCGGCCACTGCCGCCACCGCTGTACCGCAACATGGCGATGCGCCCCTTGCCGAACGTACCGAGGGAGGCGAGCGGATTCTCGGCATCGAAGGACGCCAGGTTGGCGAAGCTCGCGAGCGGGATGCCCGTCCAGATGGCGGCGGCATCCGCGACGACGCCCACGGCCAGCATCCGGTCCAGGTAGATGCCGCTCTGCCGGTAGCCAATCAGCAAACCGGTTCCTCTGCTCACAGCCTTGGCAATCTCGTGCCGGGCCCAGAGCGGCATGCCCTTCCAGTCGCAGCCGACCACGATGGCATCCCAGTTGCCGGGCAGGACCCGGTGCAGTGCTTCCTCGCGTTCCTCCTGGAACAACCCCTCCACCCAAGCCCAGGAGCGCACATCCTGCTCACGGTAGCCGAGGGAGGACCGACGGGTGGTGAAGAAGACCTCGTACTCCATCTCCAGCCGTTGCGCCATCTCGACCGTGTGCCGTTGGCAACCCCATGGGGCAATGAAGAGCACCCGCAGACGCGGTCCAGGCAGAGGCTTGGCCCAGCGAGTGTGCGGAGTCTCCACCGCTTCCGACACCTCGTAGAACTCCGGTTCGTAAGGGACCAGTCGAGACGGCTTGGCCCGAACCGTGACCAGAGACACACAAAAGGCTGCCAGGAAGGCATGCGAAGAGTAGCGGCTCATATTCCTCACCAAGGCGGAAGGGGAACTTCAGGTGCTCCTAACATGCTCCGCCCAACGCCCGCCGCAACCCCCCAACCCCCCTGGCGCGACTCCCAACGACACCACAAGCCAAGGTCACCTAGTCGGCAGGCGGCGTGGGTCGGCTCTGGTATTGCTTGATCGCGTCCTGCATGCAGCGGCTGCACGTCTCGCGGCTGGCTTCCAGATCACAGTCGAGTTCGTGGTCCCGAAGCCAGGCCAGGCCACCGCGCGGACAGTGCTGCAGGAAATCGACGAAGCGGGCGAGGTGGTCCAGGACCTCCTTGTCCACTGCATGCTCCAGGCGACAGGCGTTCGCTTCGGCCAGTTTGTCCTCCACAAGCAGGACGTCGACAAGGAACCCCTTCAGCACATCGTGCCGATGCTGGATGCGGGTCGCAATGGCTTCGCCAGCGCCGGTGAGAGTGGGCAGTACGTAGGGGCGGTAGTGGACAAGGCCTTTCTCGGCCAGCGACCGGAGAGCCAGCGTGACACTTGGCTTGCGGACGGAAAGGCGTTTGGCGATATCCGTGACCCGGGCCTCACCACCAGAGGCGATCAGGGAGGCGATCGTCTCCAGGTAGTCTTCCATCTCACGGCTCAGATTCGTGGCGACACTCATGTCGGTCCGCTGTCCCATAGCTCGGGAATACGATGTCTAGACTCCCAAACATGGATTGGCAAACCCGGTGTGCAAGATGGGACGAGGCGGACGCGGTACCCATCGGCGAGCGGGGCTGTGGTGGTGAGCGCAAGCTCGACTTCCTGCCATCGGGGGGCGTGCATCGGGTCGGTCTTCCGCATTCCGGCTACTCAGGGATCTTGAGCTGAAGCGCCTGGGCGAGTTCGCGGATTTTGGCCTGGACGCGGCGGGCGTCCGCAAGGCCGAGGCGAAGGAGGTGCTTCTGAGCTGACCTGAGCCCCTCCAGTTTGGGGTCGGCGAAGCGATAGATGGTGCCGTGGCGAACCAGGGCGGGAGGAGCATCGGGGACCGGCGTGTCGAGGAGCACCCGGCACGCGCGCCCCAAACCATCGCGGAACGTGGCACCAGCCGGGTAGCCGAGATCGCGGTAGAGTTCATCGAAGACGGGCTCGAGCCGAGCGTAGGCCGCCGCGATGGTCTTGGTGTCGGTCAGACAGAAGGTCTCGACCATGGCCTTCGTCCGCAGGGAATTGGTGGCGGCCGCGAACCACTGGCCGCGCTTGGCCGCGGTGGCGCGGAATGGCGTGCGTGGGGCAAGGAACTCGATGTGCTCCGTGGGACTGGCACCGTTGGCGAGACTATCGACGGTGGCGACGATCCGGGTCAGCAGGTCCGACTGCCGCAACCAGTCGGCAATGCGAGCCTTGGGCAGGACCTGGGCGGCGAGACCAGGGAAGAGGCCGGTGGCTTCCGCCAAGGTCTTGGCAGGAGAGAAAGCAGTCGGGGTGACCGGTCCCGGATCGACGGTCGATGCTGGCTTTGGTGCAGGGGCGCCAGACGATGGCCTCACCGGAGGGAGTTGCGACAGCTCGTCCGCACCTGACACCTGTTCGACGGGGTCTGGCGACGGCTCCTCAGCAATAGCGGGATCTGGCTGGTGCTTGCGGTACTGCCAGAATGCGATCAGCGCGCTCACAATGAGCGGGGGCGGGAGGATGTAGAACCAAAAGGATGTACGTCTGAGCATCGACTCGCCTCCTGCGGCGGTTCCGGGCTGTCGGGCAGTGGTCAGGGAGCAACGAGGGAAACGTGCTTGTAGGGATGGTGGTCCAGAAGGGTGGGGTTCCAGCCGCGGACATGGGGCCGGATGAGCATGGCATGCGTGTAGGAGTAGATCGGGGCGATGGGGAGTTCCGCCATGAGTACGGCTTCGGCTTTCTGGAAATGGCCGAAGCGGGCGGCGGGATCACCCTCGGCAGCGGCTGCGGCGATGTGCCGGTCGTAGGCAGCGTTGCTCCAGCCCGTCCGGTTGTTGCCGCCGTCGGTGACCCACATGTCGAGGAAGGTGTTGGGGTCGTTGTAGTCGCCAATCCACGAGGCGCGGGCCACATCGTAGTCCATACGCTTCATGGAGTCGAGATACACCTTCCATTCCTGGTTCTCGAGCGTAACCTCCACGCCGAGGGAGGTCTTCCACATCTGCTGGATGGTCTCGGCCATGATCTTGTTGGCCTCCTTCGTGTTGTACAGCAGACGGAGCTTCGGGAAGCCCTTTCCGTCGGGGTAGCCTGCTTCGGCCAGGAGCTTCCTGGCGGCCTGGACACCGCCGGCCAATCTGGTCTCGCTGGAGTAGCCGCCGGTGCCGGGAGGAGTGAAACAGAACGCAGGCTTCTGCCCGGCCTTGAGGATCGTGCGACAGATCTGCTCGCGGTCGATGGTCAGGGCCAGGGCCCGCCGGACCCGAGAGTCGTCCAGGGGCTTCCGGGTGCAATTGAACCGGTAGAAGCCGGTCCCCAGATAGGGGTCGATACGGATGAGATCAGGCTCCTTCTCCTGCCATACGGGCACGCGATGGGCGGGGACACTGCTGGTCACATGGACCTGACCGCTGCGGAAATGGCGCTCCTCGGTTTCCGTGCTCTCGATGGCCAGGAACTCGATACCGTTGAGCTTGACGCTGGCCGCATCCCAGTAGTGGGGATTGCGCTCCACCACAATCTTCTGGTTGGCCTGCCAGCTCTTGAGCGCGAACGGGCCGTTCCCAACGAAGTTCTCCGGCCGGGTCCAGGCAGACTGGGGATCGTCCATTTTGCCGTGCTTGAGGATGGTGGCGGGGTGGACAGGCCACCAGGAGTAGTGGTTGAGCATCTGAAGGAGATAGGGGACAGGGAAGGTCAGCTCCAAGACAAGGGTCCGCGCGTCGGGCGCCTTGACCCCGACCTTGCCGAAATCGGTCAGTTTCCCTTGGTTGAATTCCTTGGCATTGGTCAGCGGATAGAGCATGTAGGCATACTCTGCGGCCAATCCAGGGGAGAGCATGCGCTGGTAGGAGAAGACGAAATCGCTCGCCACCACGGGGTTGCCGTTGGACCACTTGGCGTCGGCCCGCAAGTGGAAGGTGTAGGTGAGCTTGTCCTCGGAGATGTCCCAAGACTCGGCGACGCCGGGCACGGGGTGCAGATCCTTGGGGTCCTCGCCCACCAGCCCCTCAACTAGGGAGGCAAGGATGTTGTGGGCGGCCACGCCGGTCACGACATGCGGGTCCAGCCCCTTGGGTTCGGCCCCGTTGCCGAGAATGAGGATGCCATCCTTGGCGGCCTGATCCACGACCATGGTGCGTTTGCCTTTCCGGCAACCGCAGGCGAGGACGACAAGGCAAAGCAAGGTGAGGCGCAGGACAGAACGGGCAATCTTCATCGGGGACTCCAGAGGAAATGGGTATCGTTCCTATGCCGCAACGGTGGCCGGACTGGGCGGAATGTCAAGCCCAAGAGGCGACCGCTCTTGCATTCAAGGCGCGAAGAAAGAGATTGCGTGCGAGTTCTCCACTTGCAGCCATCAACCTGGAAACGAACCATGGCCGTCCAATCTTGGCTTTCCACGTCCTCTAATCGCTGGTACCCGGCCAGTGAGCCCTGCACTCGCCGCGTTCTCTCTCTGGAAGCGGCGCGCAACGAGCAATTCAGCTTCCAGGTCGCAATGCGCAGCGACGAGGCGAACACCCAGACCGTCAAGGTCGAGGTCGAAGGCCCCGACGGTTGGTCCGTGCGCGTTCGGCGCGTGGGTTTCGTGCCCGTGCGGCATCTGAACACGGCCCTGGCCGAGGGACCGCTGGAAGTCGATGGCCTGGGGCATGTGCCGGGCTATGTCCCTGACCCACTGTTCGACGAGACCGAAGTGGTCCTGCCTGGCGACGAGACCCATGCCTTCTGGGTCACCGTAAGGCCCGGCGACGAGGCCGTCGCCGGAGACCATGCCCTGAGCGTACGCGTGCTGCCAGAGCGGGGCAAAGAGCAGAAGCGGACGGCGAAGATCAAGTTGCACGACATCCTGCTTCAGCCCCGGCGCAACTTCTCCATGACCCATTGGTTCTATGCGGATTCCATCGCCGACTACTACGGCATGGAGCCATTCTGCGAGGAGTTCTGGCCACTCTGCAACGCCTACATGCGCAATTACGCGGAGCATGGGTCGGATATGATCTACGTGCCGATCTTCACGCCGCCACTGGATGGGGTCAAGCGACCGACCCAACTCCTGCGCGTGACGGACAAGGGCAAGGGAAAGTACGAGTTCGACTGGGCCGATGCGCGGCGCTGGATCCAGATGGCCAAGTCCTGCGGCATCACGGACTTCGAGTGGACCCATCCCTTCACCCAGTGGGGCGTGAAGCATGCCATCCGCATCTACGAGGGTCAGGGGCTGGACGAGAAGCTGCTCTGGGATGCCGAGACCCCGGCGACCGGCGAGGTGTACCGCAACTTCCTCAGCCAGTACCTGCCCGAACTGAAGACCTTCCTGGATAGCGAGGACTTGCTGGCACATTCCTTCTTCCACGTCTCCGACGAGCCGCACAACGAGGAAGACAAGGCCAACTACAAGGCCGCTCGTGCTCTCCTCAAGGAGCTGGCGCCCTGGATGAAGACGATGGATGCCTTGACCGACATTGCCTACGGTCGGGAGGGGCTCACGGACATGCCCGTGCCCAGCATCCGCACCGCGCTGCAGTTCGCCGAAGAAGGGATCGAGTCCTGGTGCTACTACTGCTGCGGCCCCCGCGGCCGTTTCGTGCAGCGCCTGATGGACACGCCGCTGCCCAAGATCCGCATGAACGGCTGGCTATTCTACCGCTGGCCCTTCCAGGGCTTTCTCCACTGGGGCTACAACTATTGGTACAGGAGCCAGACGCGGGAGCTGATCGACCCCTTCACCGTGCAGGATGGACACAAATGGCCCGGGTGGGCGTACGGCGACACCTTCCGGGTCTATCCGGGGCCTGCCGGCCCGATCGACTCCCTGCGCTGGGAAGTGTTCGCGGAAGGGTTGCAGGA
>JABGQJ010000220.1 GCA_018648945.1 Victivallales bacterium | reverse complement strand
GATGTCCTGCTTGATCGCGACGAAATGGGTGATCTCGCCATCGGCGCCCAAGACCGGGGTGATGCTCTGCTTCTCCACATAGCAGGTTCCGTCCTTGCGGCGGTTGACCAGGCGGCCCACCCAAGGCTCGCCGGCGAGGATGGTCTCCCACAGGCTCTGATAGGTCTCCAAGGAAGTCTGCCCCGAACGAAGGACACAGAGTCCCTGGCCGTGAATCTCCTCGCGCGCATAGCCAGTGAGCGTCACGAAGGCGTCATTGACCCACCGTACCAGCCCTTGGGGATCGGTGATGACCACCGCGTCGATCGTGGCCTGCAGGGCGATGCTGAGCAGGCGAGTGTGCGCCAATTCCTGGCGCTCGGTACAGTCACGGATGGTGACAATGGCGTGGCCCTCGCCACTGCCGAAGTCCACCGGGCGGGCCAGGATCTCGAGCTGGCGCGTGGTCCCGGCCAGCCCGTAGATTCCCGACGTCTCCTTGCCGTCCAGCAATGCCAGGCGGACCGGGTGAGACTGGGCCGGAACCAGGGCACCGTTCTCTTCCAGAACGAGAACTGCGGAGATGCGGTGCCCCAGGGTCTGAATCCGGGGCTTCCCGACCAATCTGTCGAATACAGCATTGGACCACTCGATCATCTCGTCAGCGCTTGTCCAGGCGATGGCATCGCTGATCGAGCCGAGAGCGATCTCCAGACGGCCAAGGGTGCCGCGCAACTGGCGGAGCATGTCGGCACCGGCCGATTCGGCGGAGATTCCTGTCGGTTGCGCGGAGGGACTACCGGTCGTCTGCATCCGGGACTCCTCCTGCGGGCCAGTCTGAAGGCACGACGGTGGCGGCGAAGCACCACTGCCCGGCGCGACGTTCGGCCACGATCCAATGCGTGGCTTGAGATTCGCGCCCGGAACGGTGGCGGACCGGCAGATCCAGGGGCTGATCCAGCGCCCGACCGGCGCTCATGGTCAGGAACCGCGAGAACCCCAAGGTGTGTGCGTCATGCATATGGGCTGGCATGATCAAGATTATACTACCCCCCACAAGCTCTTCCTGCGACCAACCGAAGGCCTGCACGAAGGCATCGTTTATCCAAGTGATATTCCCCTGTTCATCCCCGGCAACTGCCGGGACATCCTGTCGTCCCATGATCTCGTCGAGGGTCATCATTGGTTGCCCCTCCCGGCTGTCTGGCGGGGGCAGATGCGGAGGGCCACGCAGGTCACGTCATCCGCGATGGCTGTTCCTGCCACATACGTCACAATATCCGACAGAAGCCCGTCTACCACTTCCCGCAGAAAATTCCCTGCCTGCTGTTTGACGGAGCGGGCAAGTCGCTCCTCCCCGTACATACGGCCACTCCGGTCGGTCGCCTCGGTGACGCCGTCGGAGTAGAATACGAGCAGGTCACCTGGCGCCAGAGTCCGGGTAGCCACGACGAAGTCCTCGTCCGGGGAGAAACCAAGAGGCATGTTGGAGCCCCCTACAAAGGTCGCTTCACCGGTCTGGGCGGAAACATGGAGCACGGGGGGATGGCCGCAATCGACCAGCTCCAAGCGGCGGCGGGCCAGATCGACACGGGCATAGCAGACGGTGGCAAAGCTCTCCGTCTCAAGGAACTGGTGGAAGACCTCGTCGCGGACACGTGCCAGCAATCCGGCCAACGGTGGCGGGGTCACGGAACGGGACCTGGCGGCGTGCTCGCGCAGGCAACGCAGGAAGCGGGTCGCGAGGGCGGCACCAAGGAGCGAGGCACGCATGCCCTTGCCCATAACGTCCCCCACGACGATGTCGAGCAGGTCGCTGCCGTGAGTGTGGAAATCGTAGAAATCGCCCGCGACCTGACCGTGGGCGATGGTCCGCGCCACCACCTCAATCCCGGATAGGTCGGTAGGTACCCGTCCGCACAGGAACGACTCCTGGATGCAGAGCAGGGTGTCCTCGATGTCCCTCAGCCGACCAGCAAGGTCAGCCTGCAACTGGAGAATCCGGCGCCCTACGTTCAGCCTGGCGCGGAGCTCATCCCGATCGTAGGGCTTGGTCAAATAGTCGTCTGCGCCAGCCACCAGACCAGCGACAATGTCCTCGCGTTGCCCCTTCGAGGTGAGCAGGATCACATAGGTGGTCGCCCCTTCCAGTCGCTTGCGCAAACGTTGGCAGATCTCGACGCCGGAAACGCCCGGCATCTCCCAGTCCAGCAGCGCGAGTTCAGGCGCGTCTGGGCGACTCAGCGCCTCCCAGGCTTCCTGGCCCTCGGCCGCCATCACGGGCTCGTATCCCCAGTTCCCCACAATGTGCTCAAGGATCGTGCGCGAGGACCGGTCATCTTCCGCGATCAGGAGTCTCATGGCCCTTCCTCCGGCTCGGCAAAGGCGCCGTCCGCCTCCGTCGCCTGACGGAAACTGGCCAGTGCCTTGGCGAGCTGGTCGCACCACGTAGCCAGGCCGATCAGCGTATCAGCTGCTGCCTGGCGCTCGATCTCGGCAGCCAGGGCCGAGACTTGGTCCGCCCCCACGTTGGCCCCCGCTCCCTTCAACGCATGCGCCGCCGCCCGGACTGCGGCCGAATCCTGGGCGGAGAGACCGGCAGTCATGGCCTGCAACTGCTCCGGAGCATCCTCCAGAAAGAGCTGCACCACCAACTGCGCAACATCCACATCGCCATCGACGCGGTCGAGCAGGCCAGCGCAGCCGAACACCGCCTCCTGCGCGACGGCGGCGGGGCCGGCGAGCGGCAGGTGCGAGGGGGTGGCCGGGTTCCCCGTCGTGGCCAGCAGGCAGCGCTCGATGGCCTCGGCAATCCTGCTGGTGCTGACCGGTTTGGAGACATAGTCGTCCATGCCGGCCTGGAGGCACTCGTCCCGGTCTTCGCGCAACGCGTCCGCCGTCACGGCGATGATCGGGATCGCATGGTCGAGCACCTCGGACGCGGGATCGCGGATGATGCGCGTGGCCTGGAACCCATCCATGGTGGGCATATGGACGTCCATGAAGACCATGTCGTAGGGGGCTCCGGACAGCGCCTGTACCGCCTCTTGGCCATTGGCGACGGATTCGGCATGGCAGCCGAGCTTGCCCAGAATGCTGGTGGCGACTCTCTGGTTAACGGGGTTGTCCTCGGCAACCAGGACGCGCAGCGGGGGAAACGACCAGCGGGCGGTGCTCTGCCCGGGGGCCTCGCGCTTCCTCGGCGGCGGGGCCGACGACGGCGGAGCCCCGCCAACCATGGTCCGCAAAACGTTCAGCAATCGGCCGGGGGTAACCGGCTTGAGCAGGTGAGCCTGGATGTCCAGGGACGCAAAGCGCTCGATCTGCTTCCGCTCGCCGATGGAGGACATGACAATGAGCCCGACATCCGCGATTGCGGCATCGGCACGGATACGGTGCGCGAGTTCGGCCCCATCGACAACCGGCATCTGCATATCGAGGACCGCCGACCAATAGGGGGTCCCGGACTCCTTCGCACCACGGAGTTCACGCATGGCAGTCTCGGCGTCTACGGTCTCGGTCACGCGGCATCCCCACTCGCAGAGCTGGCGGTTCAGAATCCGGCGGTTGGTGGCGTTGTCATCGACCACCAGGACCCGACGGTCGCGCAGCTCATCGCTGCTGGGCGGGCGCCAGTCGGACGTGTTCCCGGCCCCGTGCTGGAAAACGGCAGTGAACCAGAAGCTCGATCCCTGCCCAACATGGCTCTCGACGCCCATCTCGCCATCCATCAGGGCCACCAGCCGCTGGCAGATCGACAGTCCAAGGCCGCTGCCGCCGAAGCGGCGGGTAGTGGAAGCGTCAGCCTGGGTAAAGGCGTCGAACAGCATCGGCAAGCGGTCCTCTGGAATGCCGATTCCCGTGTCATCTACCAGGAACCGCAGGGCCACTCTGTCGCCATCGTCCTTGATCACGGAAACCCTGAGGTGAATCTCGCCCTCGCTGGTGAATTTGATGGCATTGCCCAGCAGGTTCATCAGCACCTGCTTGAGGCGACCTGGGTCGCCGCGGAGCGAGCGTGGCACGGCGGAGTCGATCAGGTTGGTGTATTCGAGCCCCTTCTGCTGCGGTGCGATGGCCAGAATGTCATTGATCGCCTCGATCGTCTCCTCCAGGTTGAAATCGACCTCCTCGAGGTCCAACTGGCCAGCTTCGACCTTTGAGAAGTCAAGGATATCGTTGATGACATCGAGCAGGAGCTCCGCGCTGTGCCGGATCGTGTCCGTGTATTCCTGCTGCTCGGGATCAAGCTTGGTGCCGAGCAGCAACCCGGTCATCCCCATCACTCCGTTCATGGGGGTGCGGATCTCATGGCTCATGTTGGCCAGGAATGCGCTCTTCTCGCGCGATGCCGATTCGGCCGCTTCGCGCGCCGCAAGCAGCTCCTGCTCGTGACGCTTGCGGTCGGAGATATCCACAAAGCTCTCGATCAGGCAGTCGCGGCCCTGCACCTGCGTCCGCACAACCGACTTGAGCACGGGGATGCGGGTACCGTTGTGGGTCAGCACCTCGCGCTCTGAACTGTCGACGGTTTGGCCTTGGTCGGTGATCGGGCAGTTGTCCTTCTCTGCCGGGCAGAGGAACTCGTGGCAACATGACCCAATGGCTTCCTCGGCCGTGGCCTCCATCATGCGCAGGGCAGCGGGATTGGCGTCGATGATCCGGTGTCCGTCCACGGCGACGACAACGATGCCCGAGGGCATGGAATGCAGGACGCCGCGCATTCTGGCCTCGCTGTCGCGCAATTGGGTCTGGACCTCGCTCCGGGCGCGTTCCACGGCACGGCTGCGAAGAGCCGAGACCATATCCCCGGCCACTTCCCGGAGAAGATCGTTCTCCTGTTCGTCGTTCGCCGCGTCTGCCGGCATGCTGACGCAGAGCACGCCGACCGGTTCGTCATCGAGTCGGAGCCCGACCGCGACCACAGCGACTCCGGCCACGATGGCAGCTGGAGGACAACCCGCTGCAAGCGTGGAGTCGGAGGTGATCGTGACGACATCCCCCTGGGCCATGGCGCGGGCAATACCAGGCGGCATGGCGCCGCTATTGGCGCGGCCAAGGAAATCGGCAAACTGGTCGGCCGGCAACCCGGCTTGCCCACCCGCGAACGCCACTGCCCCCGGAGCGCGCAGGACAATCCAGGCGTTCCGGTACTCGCAGATGGTCGCCAGGGTCTCGCAGACAGCCTGGGCGATGCTACCTGGTTCCTCTTCGGTGGCCAGCACGCGCGTCACGTTGCGAATGGCACGCAGCAAAGAGGCCAAACGACCGGCTCGCTCCTCGGCCAGTTTGCGCTTGGTATTGTCCATCAATATACCGTGCATGCGCCACTCGTTGTCTACGCGCCCCAGCCAGCGACGGTCTCTGACCCAGAACACTCGCCCGTCGCCGGACCGGCACCGGTACTCCTGCGTCCAACGGACCGTGTCGTCGCCGCTCTGGAGCTGGGCCGCCAAGTCACGAGACACGCTGGGGAGGTCGTCGGGATGGACCAGATCACGAAGATGGGTTTCGCCGGACAGGAGCACCTCGGGGGACAGCCCAAACTGCGCAATGTTGGGGGAGACGTAGTCGGGGCGCCAGTCGTCCGCCTGCAGCCCCAGGCGATAGGCCACGGCCGGGCCGGTCGCGATGATCTCCTCCAGTTGCTGGCTCCTGGCGAGCGAATGCCGGAGCTCCTGGGTCCGCTCCGCGACCAGTTGCTCCAGGTGCTCCCGGTAGCGGTCGTTCTCTTCCGCCAACCGCGACCGCTGGACCGAAAGCGCATGGATCTCGGCCGCATGGCCGACGCTGCGCCGAAGCGCGGCAGGCATGACAGGCTTGATCAGGTAGTCGGCGGCACCGACCCGCATGGCCTCGGCAGCCGATTCCGTCGATGCGTCGCCGGTCATCGCCAGACACACCAGCAGGGGAAACTCGCGCTGAATCCAGCGCATGAGTTCCAGACCAGACCCGTCGGGCAGATTGAGGTCCAGCAGCGCCACGGCGGGATCGTGCTCTGCCAGGTGCTGCCGGGCCTCGCCAATCGTTGCCGCCACGAGCACGGCAAAGCCATCCCGGCGCAGGCAGCGCGACACGCTGGTTACGACCCCTGGATCGTCGTCAAGCACGAGGATGGTCTGCGGCTCTTTCGCCGTCATGGGGTACTCTCCCGGTCCAATGGGGGGCGGGGCACGTGGTCTCTCGCCTCCGCCGTCTCGATCTGGGCCAGGGCAGCCAGCGTCAGGGGCAGTTGCAGTACACGCTGCAGTCCCAGGCCGTGGGCCTGCCAGATGGCCGGATCCTTGCCGCGTTCGAGGAAGCCGACAAACACGATGGGCGTCGGCAGGGCGCCCTGGCCCTGCTTGAGGATGCGCCAGGCTCTCTCCAAGCGGCGGATCTGGCGAACCGTACCCGCCACATCCAGCTTCCTGCCCCCCAGGTGCAGCGCCACCACGTCGGCCCGGTCCTCGCGAACTGACTTCAGGGCCTGCGCTCCATCCGAGACGCACTCCACATCCCAACTCGCCGCGAGCCGGGACTGGAGGGAGTGATCCCCTTCCGGTTCGTACCCCACCACCAAGAGGCGCTGTTTGGCGTTGGTCTGGGGCACAGTCCCAAGCGGCACGGTGACGACAAAGGTCGACCCCCTCCCCACCTGGCTCTCCACGGCGATCCGCCCACCCAGCAGCTCCGCCAGGCGCTGCGCGATGGCCAGTCCCAGCCCAGTGCCGCCATGGGCGCGCGTGCTGGATCCATCAAGCTGCGTAAATGCCTGGAACAGCTCGGGGAGACGCTCGGTGGCGATGCCAAGGCCGGTGTCCTTCACAGCAAATGAGAGGGAGGCAAGCCCGTCCTCGTTGGCCAGGCAGCGGGTCTCAACACAGATTTCCCCGTGATCGGTGAACTTGATGGCGTTGTCGAGCAGATTGCGGAGCAACTGAGCAAGCCGTGGCCGGTCACCGATGACCTGCGGTGGGGTGCCCAAACCCACCCGGTTGGCGTAGGTCAGCCCCTTGGCTTCGGCTTGCGGCCCATAGGTGGCCTGGAGTTCGTCGAGCAGGGCGGGAAGGGCGAACTCGACGGCATCGCTGGATTGCTGTTCCGCCCTGAGGCCGGAGAAGTCGAGGATCGTGCCCACGATGTCGAGCAGGGACTGGGCACTGTGTCCCAGAATGCGCACGTAGTCGAGCTGCTCGGGGTCGAGCCGGGTATTCTCGAGCATGTCGGCCACGCCAATGATCCCGTTCAGCGGAGTGCGGATCTCGTGGCTCATCCGGGCAAGGAATTCGCTCTTCACCCGGTTCGCAGTTTCGGCGGCCCGGCGGGCGGCCCGGAGCTGTTCGCGCACCTCCAGATGGTCGCGGATATCGTGGGCCACGGCCAGGTAGCCGCTCAGTTCGCCATCGGCATCGTGGATCGCGGTGACGGTCTGGCTCACCACGACGGGACGACGATCCTTGCCAACCAGCGTCCAGGTGCGCTCGTCGTCGCCGCCCCGTCTCGCCCGTTCGGTCAGCACTCGTTCCCGGGGGACCGGCTCCCCGAACTCCCGTTCCAGCCCAACGGCATGTTCCGTCACCTCCCGTTCCAGATAGAAGGGCAACCACGTCGATTGGCCGACGACTTCGCTGGCCTGGTACCCCAGGTAGCGTTCGGCACCGGCGTTGAAGAGCGTGATCGTTCCCGCCGGATCGGTGGCAATGATGGCCGCGTGGGTCGCGGCCTCAAGGACCCCCTGCAATTGGCGGGTCCGCTGCTCGACCGTGCGGTTGACCTCTGCCTTGCTGCGGGAGAGGGTCTCGACTGCCTCGGCCCGCTCCACGATCACTCCGGCCAAGCCCATGTAGGCAGACAGCGCCCGCCGCTGGTTGGGATGGATCTCTGCGGGAAGCGATACCAGGCCTGTCAGCAGCAAGCGACCGTTCCGGACACAACTCAAGCGGTGGCAGACCCCGCCAGGCGGGAGCAGACGCTCCAGATCGGTCCCGAACAAAGTGACCAAGCAGTCTCGATGAGGACGGCACGTCTTGACATCCTGCGCCATCACACTCGCCAGCCATGCCTCTGAAACCGCCTTCCGCCGGGACGGGAGGCAACTCAGATCGACGGTGTGCCCGCCGCCCACCACGGCCTGCAACTCGACCTCGCCGGGCAGAAACAGGAAGGACGCCAGCGCGGCCCCCTGGGCCGAGACGACACTGCAGAGATTCCGGCAGAGGACGCCAAACATGGCATCCTGTTCCTTGCCGTCGACCTCGGCTGCGGTATCGGCCAGAACGCGGAACGCGTGCTCGCCCAACCGGGCCGGAACGCCGCCTACGGGCTGTCTAGGCAGAGCCATACGCCCCCTTTCCCAGACGGTGCAGACAGAGTGGCCTTGCGGCGCTCCGTCTGCGTCCGCAGAGGCGCGAGTCAGCTGGTTTCCAGTAGCGGGGGAAGAGATGCACGGCGGGGGGGATTCCTCGGTATGTTGGGGCTGTTGTCGTCGCGATCACAAGATAGCATCACTAGCGCCCTGGACGAGCGCCGTCAAGAACGGGCGGTAGTCTGCGCCTGCAGGCGGGAGTAGAGCGGGTGCACGTCGGTCAGCACGGCGCAGACCACCTGCGTTCCAGCATCGACCAGGCGGCGGTAGGCGCGGCGCTCGCGCCGCCAGGAGTGCGCCCGGGACCGGACCACAAGGACAACGGCGTCCGCCTGCTCCGCCAAATACTCGGCGTCGGCATAGGGCTCGATGGGTGGCGTGTCGATGAGCACCACGCCGTAGGTGCGGGAGGTCTCCTCGAGCAATTCGTGCAAACGGTGCGATCTGAGCTGCTCGGGGAAGATTGGGGCTTTGGTGCGAGGGATGCAGGAGACGCCGGGGAACACCGTGTTGCAGGTGATCTCGGATAGCTCGTCGGTCTCAAAGGCCAGATAACCGCCGAGACCGAGAATCGGGGGGTCAGCATCAATAAAGCGGCTAACCGACAAGCGGGGCTTCGGCTGCGAGGGCCGGTCCTCTCGACTCTCCGCGTCCATCAGCAGGACCCGTTCATCGCAACGTCCCAGCGCAGCCGCGAGATTCACCGCCACGGTCGTGGTCCCTTCGCCCTCGGTGGTCCCCGCGATCAGGATCCGCGCGCCCTGACGTGGGACCAACCGACGCAGGCGCAAGGCGAGCAAGCGATAGACCTCCTGGTGGAGGGTATCCTCCCCGGCGACACTGGGGACAAGGGATTCGGCCCGGGGGCAATGCACGAAGGAGGCCAGTACCGGAACCGGCAGCTTCGCAGCCAGGTCGCGCTCGGATTTGATCGAGGTATCCGCGAACTCGAGCAGCACAACCAGGCCCCCGCCGACCGCACAGACCAGTACCAATACAGCCAGGAAGAGCAGCTTGCGATTCGAGGCGCGAGCATAGGCAGGCGGGGTCGCCAAGGCCAGGACCGACCACTTGATATCGGTGGAGTCCAGCAGCCGGTGCGCATCCTGCAAATGCGATTCCAGGGCAGTCTTCTCCCGCTCGAGGGCTTCCACACGGCGCAGCAGTTCCACCAGTTCGCGCTTGACCAGGGGAATCTTCTGGAGCCGGTCCTCGGTCCGTTGTCGGGACTCAGCCAGGGACTTCACCTCCTCCTCCAGCGCGATCTCCAGGAGCTGGATGTCAAACACCCGCTGCATCACGGTCTGGAGAAACTGCCCGGTGGGAGTGGCAGTGCCACCGGGCTTGGGCACGACGCGTTCGTCGAATTCGGTGATCTGCTGCTTCCACTGAATGATGTCAGGGGTGTCATTGGCCATGGCTTTGGCCCGCTCGTATTCGGCCGTGATGCGCTCAAACTCGCTCTTGGGCAACGCGCCCAGTTCGTGCAGCTCCTTGCCCCGGGCCATCTCCTGCTCCCAGACGGCAAGGTCGGCGGCCCGAGCCTTGCGGATGCGCTCGTCGCTGATCCGCTCGCGCAGGCGCTGGATTTTCACATTGGCCTCGGTGGTCGAGGCGGCGGCGGCGGCCTGCTCGCTCTCCTCCTTGCCCGCGCGTTCGCGGATCTCTTTGACCAGTCCATCCACACTGCTTCGCTGGCGTGTGACGCTACGTTTCTTGGCCAACGTCAGGTCGTGGACGGCATTCAGCGAGGTGAGCTGTTCAAGGTACCACTCCGCCTCCTTGTCCAGATCGACGATTCGGTTCTCGACGGTAAAGGCTTGGTATTCACGATCAGCGGTGGCGAGCTGTTCGCGCACCGCATCCAAGCGCTTGGTCAGGTCGCTGGCCTGCGTCACGGCCTTGTCGTTCTTCATGCGCCGGACGAAGTCGATGAACACCTCGCTTAGCTCGTTGGCGACCTCAGCCGCCGTTTTCGGGTCGTCCCAATTGACCGACACGGTGAGCAGCGTGGTCTTTCGACGCAGTTCAGTCTTCACCGCCTTGCCCAGAGCCTTCAGTGAAACGGGAAGCTTCAGACGCTGGCGAACGGCCGTGAGGTTGCCCTGGGAGGTCACCATGTCCACCAGGGTGTTCAGGGAGACGGCGACCCCCGTCTCCTCCAGCTGGCCGGGGGGCTCGTACATCAGGACGGTCTGGGCCCTGTAGGTGCGTGAACCGAACTTGGCGGATGACACGAACGCGAGGAACACGGCCAGCGGCACCGTAAGCAGCACCAGATACCGCCGTCGCCAGAGCCCCAGGACAAAGGTGGGGATATCGATGGGGAGTTTGGCAACGGGGGCCTCGGCAGCGGGAACGGGTCTTGGGTTTTCGGTG
>JABGQJ010000022.1 GCA_018648945.1 Victivallales bacterium | reverse complement strand
GTGCGCTTTCGAGTTCCTGAAGACTCATCGGCGTCCTCCGTGGGTGCTGGGAGTTTACGGCGTGGAAATATGCGGATCCGCATAGCTACCATACAGCACGAATCGACCATTGCGAGGGCGTGGCGGGGAAAAGAGCGGGAAGAACGGGGCAAATGCCGCGCAGGCGGGAGCCGACAGACTGTGGGGATCAGTCCAGGCTGAGGGAAGCGCTGCCGGCGAATGGTCGCAACGCCCTACGCCGGAGTTCGGGGAAAGCCGTTCCCAGGGGTGCCGAAGGGCTTAAGTTTCGGGGCATTCGGGCCAGCCCCGCACCCCGCCGGGGAGACGTGTCTCCCCGGACCCCACATGAGTGCGTTGGAGAGCGGAGTACCGCTCCCCAACGCGACTGCCGCCGCTGGCGCGCCGAGAGATCTCTCTACCCATGACTGAGCCATTGCGTGGACGGAGTGGACGGCCGCTACCACCAGTAGACTTTGTTGGCGACCACCTGGGTGTTCTTCTTGCCGGGGCCGCCGGTCTGGAAGAGGATGCCGGGCTGGAGCGGAACTTGGTTGTGCCCGGTGGAGCGCTCGATGTTGGGGAGCCAGCTGGGCACCTTCGGATCGATGGGCGAGACGGCGCAGGTGGTGAAGTCTGCTCCGAACTTCGGGGCGGTGAGGTAGAGCACGTCTTCGGGCGGGTTGCCCCACCGGACGCCGCTCTTGGCCGGGGCCATGGTGACGACCACATGCAGGCGACCGGTGGCATCTACGCTCAGACCACCAGCCATGGCGATGGAGACGCCAGGGATCAGCTTGGCGGCCTGGGGTTGGAGAGCTTGGCGCTGCTGCGCTCCGGTCTTGGGGTCCAGGCGGACGAGCCAGGTGTGGTTTGGGATCGGTTTGGCGTCGCTATATAGGACCATGGGCGCGCCATCCGCGCCTATTGCGATGGCCCCGCAGCGGAAGGCAGCCGGGCCACCTTTGTCACTGGCGAGGATGGTGCAGGTCTTGGAGGTGGCGGGGAGGGGGATGGCCTTGCCGGTGGCGTCTTCCCAGGTCTCGCCGAGATCGTGGCTGCGCATGTAGCCCACCGTATGGGCGCGCCCCGGCTTGCCGCCGTACATGCGTGTGGAGAGGTGGATCGTCTTGTGGTCCGGGCCCCAGGCCAAGGCATCCTGGTAGTGGGAGTAGCCGGCCTCGTCGGAGATCATGACCGCCTTGGGCCCCATCCAGGGCTTGCCGGGGCGCTTGATGTACCGGTTCATCACCCAGGGTTTCCTGTCCTTGTTGCTCTCGCGGCAGGTGACGATCAGCGTATCATCCGCCGCGATCAGCAGCGTTGGGTAGGTGCTGAAGGTGCCGAACTGCTCCTCTCCGCCCCAGGCCGAGGCATCATTGGGGCGCAGAGACTTCCGGTAGCGGAGTGGATGGTGGTGCGGGTAGTAGACAATGTGCAGGAAGCCCTTGCTGTCCGCCGCCAACGCCGGGCCACCGTGGTTGTCATAGGCCTTGCCGACCGTGTAGGTGGGCGACCAGGCACCGGTCTTCCGGTCGCGGGTGCGAATGCGCACCCAGAACGCTCCGTCTGCCGAGTCGAGCCAGGTCACATGGGTCTTGTCGCCGAGGGTGACGATCTTGTTGCTCTCAGCGTAACCGGTCGAGCGCCCAGACCCATTTTCGCTGAGCAGGAACGGTTTCCGTTCGGTGGTCTCTTGGGCCGGTGCATTCATGGGAACCATCATCATCGCTCCCAGTAGGGTGCCAGTGAGGAATCTGCGTCGCGTCATCGGGTATCTCCGTTGGGGGGAAATGCAGAATGTAGAAGTGAGAATGCAGAATGGGGTTCTGGAGGGCTTGGATCTGAGTGGGGGAGATGTGGTGCCCCATTGGACGAATCGGCCGGATCGGACGAATCGGACGCGGATCAGTCGGGGAGCCCGTCCCTTGCCCTTTCCCCCGCATTCCATCCCCTCGGCTCTGCTCAGGGCCTTCGGCATTCCATCCCTTCGGCTCTGCTCAGGGCCTTCGGCATTCCACTATTCCACCATTCCATCTCCTTTCTACTTAAGAAGCTGTCGGATGCTCAAACGTACCTCGGGATCGGGATGATTCTTGTGCTTCTCCAGGTTCTTTTCCGCCTGGTTCCCCAGTCCCTTCAGTTCTCGGTAGGCGGCCTTGCGGGTGGCGGCCTTCGGATCCCCCAGTTGCCTGATGAGCGCCTCCACCTTCGCCGCCGCATCCTTGTCCACCTTCACCGGCTTCTTCGGGCCCAGTTTCCAGCCCTGGCCCTTCGCCGTCTTCAGGAACTTCGCTTCGGCTACCATCGCCACATGCCCATCGCAGAACGCAACGGCGCGTTGCCCGTTGATCGCGGCGGGAGTGGCCACCATGTAGGTGTCGCTGGGGGTCTTCACGGCCCCGACTGCCCCCATATCGTGGTATAGGAGAGGGGAGGTCTTGCCGGTGGCGGGGTCGGTGAACTCCAGCATCTGGGGCTTACCCCCAAGATACGGCTGGATCTCTTTCAGCGTATTCGGGTAGGTTTCCCCATTGTCATCAGCGAACATGATCAGCCCCAGGGCAATCTGCTTGAGGTCGTTGACTTGGGCGATCTGGTTGCCTCGCGCGCCGCCGCCGATTCTCCGCACGTCTGTCTGTTTCACCGCCAGCAGACTCCGGAACTGCCACTCCTTGCCCACCGCCGCCAGCTGTAGAGTGAGCACCAGGGTGTCGGCCAGCACGTCCACGGTGGCTGTGCCGAACTCCTTCCCTGTGCCGACCTTGCTGCCGCCGTAGGCCAGCTCTCCGGAGATCTCCCGAATGACCTGCTCCCCCATGCCCTGCCGGTCGGCGTCCATCACCATCTCCGACATGCGCAGGATGGCGGCCAGGTCCCCGCCGACGCGTTTTCGGAACCCGACTGCGTCCTTTTCCTGGCCCAGGAGTTTGGTCCTCTCGAACGCTTGCTTCGGGGTCTCCTTCGGAAGCAACGCCTTGCGGTCGCCGCCCAGCTGCCCGAAGGCAACGAAGGCTTTGCCGCGCAGATCGGGGTTGCGGGTGTTCGCAAGAACCTTGCCCAGATCCACTTTCGCCTTGTCCGCTTGGCCCGACTTGCCATAGGCCACGCCCCGCCAGAACACCGCGCGTTCGCGCAGCGCCGCATCGGCCGCCTTGTGCTCGATCACCTGGGTGAAGGCCGCGATGGCCCCGGGGTAGTCCCTCTGATCGAGCTTGGCGAGTCCTTCCCGGAACAGGCCGAAGAGCATGATCAGAATGGAGAGTCCTGTCTTCGCTGCGATTGGTGCCATAGTCTCTGCCTTCCCTGCTCCAATACTGCCTTTCCTCAGAGAGGAAGGGCCTGTCTATCTGCGCAACTGCATGAGCCCGCCTTGCATGCCCCGCACGGGGACGGTTGCCCGCTTGGGCAGGTCTTCCTTGAGTAACTTGCGGACGCTCAAGCGGATCTCCGGGTCCGGGTGCCCGCGGTGTGCTTCCAGGATTGGCTCGGCCTTCTCTCCCAGCCGCTTGAGTTCCCAGTAGGCGGCTTTGCGCCGGGCGGCCTTGGCGTCCCCAAGCTGTGTTACTAGGGCATCCACCTTGGCCTTCAGTTCCGCCTTCGTCATCTCCGGCTTCTTCGGCGTGAGATCCCATTTCTGGGCCTTGGCCACCTTCAGGAACTCGTCTTCAGGGACCTCGCCGCCGTGCCCATCGGCAAAGGCCACGACTCGTTTGCCGTCGATGGCAACCGGCGTGGCGACCAGGAACATCTCCTTCGGCTTGGACACCTGGGTGAGGTTGCCCAGACAGTGGTAGAGGCGCGGGGACGACTTGCCGGTGTTCGGGTCGGCGAACTCCAGGATATGGGCTTCCTTGCCAAGCAGGTCCGCGACCTCGTCCAGTTCCTTGGGCAGGTCGCCGCCATGTTTGCCGGCGAACGCGTAGAGCGCGTCCGTGATCTTCTTCTGCAGGGGCAGTTCGCGGGCAACCACATCCTTGGCGCTGAGCTTCTTTCCTTCGATCAGAATCTCCAGGTCGCCGACTTCTGCCGCCACCACCACACTGGGTGCGGCCGCCACCACAGCCGCATCAGCCGGAGCCGCCACTGCCTTCCTGGCGGCCACTTTTCTGACGGCTACCTTCCTGACGGCCACCTTCTTGACGGCCACTTCCTTGACGGCCACTTCCGCAAGGACCGCCTGGACCTCTTGGACATCCTTTGGTCCGACCGCCACGGGCGGAGCCGCCATCTCGCGGCCCTCGCGCTTGTCTCCCCGCTTCGCGTCCAGCAGCGTGTCGAAATGCCACTCGTCGCCAACGGCGACCAACCGGAAGGTCAGTTGCAGGCGGCCGCGGTTGACTGCCGCCACGGCTTGTGCCGTGCCGAGGTCTGCGCCCTTGCCAATCTGGCTGCTGGCGTACTGAAGGTCCCCGCACATCTGCGAGATCTCCCGGGCTGCATCACCACGGCCTTCCGCCGCGATGAGGTGCTCCATCATGCGGAGGCTGGCGACAAAGTCGCCGGCCAGTCGCTTGCGGAACCCGGCTAGATCCCTGTCGGCGCCCAGCTTCTTGGTTCTGGCGAACGCCTGTTCCGGTGTCTCCTTGGGGAGCAGTGTCGTGGCGTCGATCCCCGCTTCCGCGATCCGTGCGAACACGCGAGCCCGCGCCTCGGCGCTGCCCGTCTCCTTCAGCACCTGGGCCAGATCCCGCTTGGCCTTGTCCAGTTCACCGGCTTTGCTGTAGGCCGCTGCCCGATGCGTCCTGGCGCTTTGGCGCAGATCCGCATCCGTCTCCTCGTGATGGATCACCTTGGTAAAGGCCGCGATGGCGCCCGGGTAGTCCTTCTGGTCCAGCTTGGCGAGGCCGTCCTGGAACCAGCCCATGAGCATGATCAGAAGCGAGAGTCCAGTTTTTGCTGCTGCTGTTGGCATCTCTGGTGTTCTCCTATCGTGTGTTGTCCGCGTTGCCAGACCAATCTACTTCCTCAGTTGCCGAAAATCAGGGAGACCACGCATCTCGCCAGGCCGTTGTATGCGGCCTGGAATGGTCTCTGCTCCCATTGCCGTTCTCTCCTCTGGCTGGTCCGGTGTCTAGCGGATGGTCGCAGTCCTCGCATCGTAGCGCAGAATGCCCCTCGCCGTCACTGTACTGTAGATTCCGTCCGATTTCCCGTCGTGGGGCACAAGCGGCCGTGTCTTCGGCACGTGCCGGTCGGTCTCGCGCAGGAAGGCGCCAAGAATCCGAGACAGCCGCTCGGTATCCGTGCCCAGGCCAGGCAGGTAGAGTGTCCAGCCCTTGCCCACTTGCATGAGATGGCTCCGGAGGGCGCGCGAATCGAGGTCGTAGCGTAGCGTGGCAGCCGTGAATTCGGCTTTCTCCGCGCCCTTGCGGACCAGCTCGACGCCGTGCAGGGCCACCCCCAACTGCCGGTCGTCGCCGCTCTGCCCCACCTGTTTTGGGCTCCAGGTCTTGATGCGGATCTCCAGCATGGCGGGGGAACGAGTGAGCGCGGCGGCAGGTACGGCGAACTCGTTGAGATGGCTCCCGGCCCGATTAAGGCGGCCCACGACCGTGCCATTCACCACCACCTCGTTCTCTGTCTTGCCGACCGAGTGCCCGGCAAGGTAGCCAGTCAGGCGCAGCGTGTAGTCGGCCCCGGGGCGGGTGGGCAGCAGAATGCGCGGGCGTGCCCCGCTCCAGCGTTTGCGGGCATCCTTGATGTCCGCAAACTCCAGGCCTCTCTCCCGATGATGCCAGTCGCCCTGCAACCATGGTCCGTCCGCAGGCGTGCCCACGTGCAGTTGCCAGCGATCCGGGACCTCGCCGTCAAGCACCGCCCGGATCAGTTCGGGCCCCGTCGAGGCGTGGGCCAGCAACCGCTTTTGCCATGCCGCTCCGTCGTACAGCCGCGAAGCGAGTCTGGCGGAGGAGAGATCGGCCGCCACGAGAATGCCGCCCTGCTGCACCCATTCCTCGATGGCCTTCGCCGCCGCTGGCTCCAGGACCGGGCTCTGCAGCAGAACCAGTGCCCGCAGATCCCGCAGGGCGCCATCGACCACGCTCTGGCGGGTCACCATGGCAAAGTCGGTCAGGTCCCGCAATGCCCGCGCCTGTTCATACATGGGACCAAGCGTCTCGGGGGCCACGGCCCAGCTCTCGCGCGAGACATAGAATCCCACGCTGACCTCGGGTTGCCGCGGGATCACCAGCGCGGCGTCCCGGCGGAAATTGGCCAGGGCGGCCTTGGATTGCAGGATGTTGGGCTGGTAGTAGTGCAGTTGGCGGATGCCCGAAGCCGTGGCGTTGTAGATCCGGGCCACCACGCCCTTCTCGTCCACCAGTCCCGCCGGTTCGAAGCCAGCGAAGGTCTTGTACAGCTCCGTGGCGGTGGCCACCTCGCGGGTGATGACGAAGTTGTGCGGATAGCTGCTGGCCTCGTTGGTGATGCGGATGCCTGCGCCAAAGGGGGCGATAGCCTTGGCCTGGGCGGTGAAATCAGCCCCGAGAACGGGCGTGCCGCTGCCGCCGGTGCAGAGGTAGATCTCCGTCTTTGGGAAGTGCTTGCGCGTGGCTTTCACCCAGAGCACCGACCAGTCGGTCATCACCTGCTGGTACCATTCCGCAAAGTCGGCGCGGGCCCGGTCGTTGGGTGCATGCTTGGGGAGGAAGGGCTTCACCGCCGCGAAGTCGGCGTGCGTGGTGCCCCACGCCTGGTTCAGCGCGGCGATCTCTCTGTATCTGGTTTGCATGGCTTTACGGAATGCAGCCTCGGCCAGTTCGTCGCCCGCCCACCAACCCAAGTGGTTGTGATAGGGACCGGTCAGTTGCGCGGTCCAGCCGCCTTCCGGGCCCGCCGGATAGATGCTTTCGCCGTAGATTCCGGTCACTCCCAGCAGTACCGACTCGATCACGCCCCGGTCCCGGTAGCGCTTCGCGAACGCCGCCAGAAAACGGTCCACCATTGCCGGCAGGTGGGGGTTGAAGATGCTCTGCACCTTGCTGTCCTTGCCATGCTCCAGGCAGCGTACGACGCGGGACTGCTCGCTCTCTTGGAACCACAGGGGCGTCGCGTAGGCCGGTCCCGCAATCAGGAACGGCACCCACTTCAGACCGTTCGCCTGCAGAGTCTCGGCCTGCCGGTCCCATTGGCTCCAATTCCACTGGTCACGGGCCTCGCCTTCGACGCTGGCCCAGTGCACATAGCTCTCGACACTGGTCACGCTCAAGGCCTTCAGAATCTTGGCATCTGTATCGCTGGCATCGTTGCCGATGGTCAGTTCCATGCCTGCGGGACGCTTCACTTCCAGGCCGCGAATCGTCTCGGCGGAGAGGCTCTGGCTCAGGGCAAAGCCCGCGGGCTCCTTGGCCGCGACGCGAACGCTGCGCACTGCCAGGCCACGCGCATTCAGCCGGAAATCCGTGCTGTGGTTCTGCCCGTGCCCAAGCCGGGCTTGGGGCAGCTTGAAGTGGATCGTCCGCCAGCCGCCTTGCCCGGTCAGAATTGCGCCGCCCTCGGCCTTGGCGTAATTCGCTCCCGCTCGATTGCCCGGTGTGGCCCGATCATACTGCACGCCAACCCGGTTGAACTCGTCGTCGGCCACCTCGACAGACAGATACAGGTCCAGCGGGGCCGCCTGTTCGTAGGCTTTGTCCTCGATGCGCACGTAGAAGTAGAGACTCTTGGGGGCGATTCGGCGGACGGTCTTGCCATCGATCGTCTCCGCCACATTTCCCCCGTCGCCCCCCGAGGGCACGGACAGGCCCGAGGCCTGGTCCGGAGTCCAGAGGAGAACGGGGAGATCGGCACCATGAGCGATTCCGAACACCATGGCGGCAAAGAGAAACGCATGCTTCGGCATCGTTCCAGACTCCTTTGGAGAGGGGGTTGCTGAGATCTGCAATCTACACACGGCAGCCCGCCCATGCCATGCGGTGCATACGCCTCTCCGTTCCATTGACATCCCCCGTCTGGCACGTACGTTCGACAGACTGCATACCCAGAAGCAAGAGAATCCCCATGTTGCACGAGATCAATCACCCTCTTCTCCAGCACAAACTCACCGTGCTCCGGGATGTGAATACCGGCTCCAAGGAGTTCCGCGAACTGGCCAGTGAGATCACCCTCCTGCTGGCCTACGAGGCGCTCAAGGGAGTGGAGCTGGGGGATCGGGAGATCGAGACGCCGCTCACGGCCATGACCGGCAAACAGGTGCGCAACGACATCGTCATCGTGCCCGTTCTGCGGGCGGGAATCGGCATGCTCGACGGGATGCTGACGCTGGTGCCCACCGCCAAGGTTGGCTTCGTCGGTATGTACCGCGATCCCGAGACCAAGGAGCCAGTGGAGTATTACTGCAAGCTCCCCGAGAATCTGCACGAGCCCGTTGCCATCATCATCGATCCCATGCTTGCCACCGGGGGCTCCCTGGCCGCCACCGTGGATCTGCTCAAGCGCGAGGGCATCGACAACGTGACCATCGTCTCCATCCTCTCTGCCCCCGAGGGCATCGCGGCGATCGAGGGACGTTTTCCCGACGTGCCCATCTACACGGCGGCGGTGGACGAGTATCTTAACGACCACCGGTACATCGTCCCCGGCCTGGGCGATGCCGGTGACCGCCTGTACGGCACCAAGTAGCCATTTCTGAAGGAGGGGTCTCCGCATGGCCGAAGCTGCCCTCAACGACACCGAGTCCCCGGACCCGCCGGACCTGAGCAAGGGAGAGTTCTCCCTGCTCGCCATCCAGCATGTCTTCGCCATGTTTGGGGCGACGGTGCTGGTCCCCCTGCTGACCGGTATGAACCCCAGCGTGGCCCTGATCTCAGCCGGTCTGGGGACCCTTGTCTTCCACGCCGTGACCGGGGGGCAGGTCCCGGTGTTTCTCGGCTCCAGCTTCGCCTTCATCGGTGTCATCACCGTGGTCGGAGCGAAGAATGCCGCCAACTTCCCCTATGTGGGAGGCGGTCTGCTTGTGGCTGGTCTGTTGTACTGCGTCTTTGCCGGGATTGTCCGGCTGGTCGGGCCGGGGATCGTGAAGAAGCTCTTCCCTCCGGTGGTTACCGGGCCAGTCATTATGGTCATTGGGCTGCATCTGGCACCGGTTGCCGTGGGCATGGCCGCCAAGAACTGGTGGTTGGCGCTGGTCCCCATCGTCACCATCATCGGCATCTCCTGCTTCATGGAGGGCTTCTTCCGGCTCGTTCCCATCATTATCGGCATCGTGGTCGGCTACCTCGTCGCGGCCTGCTTCGGTCTGGTGGATTTCTCCGGCGTGCAGCACGCCCTCGACCAGAAGCAGTTCTTCAGCAAGCAGCTCTTCATCTCTTTCAAGGACTTCACCTTGCCGAAGTTCCGTTGGGCCTCCATCATGACCATCGCGCCTATCGCCCTCGTCACCCTCATGGAACACATCGGGGATGTGACCACCAACGGCGCCGTGGTCGGGAAGGACTTCGTGAAGAAGCCCGGCCTGCACCGCACCCTTCTGGGCGATGGTCTGGCCACCATGCTGGCCGGCCTCATCGGTGGCCCCGCCAACACCACCTACAGCGAGAATACCGGCGTTCTGGCCGTGACCCGGAACTACAATCCCGCCGTGATTCGCCTGGCCGCCGTGTTCGCGATTCTCATGGGCCTGCTCAAGCCGGTCTCTGTCCTGCTGAAGACCGTTCCCGTGCCCGTCATGGGCGGCGTCAGTTTCCTCCTCTTCGGCATGATTGCCTCCATCGGCATGCGCACCATCAGCGAGGCAAAGATCGACTTCACCCACAGCCGCAACCTGATCATCGTGACCCTGATCCTGGTCACCGGCCTCGCCCGCCCCACCCCAGGCCTTTCCCCCGGCATCGCGATCACCATCAAGAAGGTCAGCATCTCGGGCATCGCCCTGGCCGCCCTGGTCGGCCTGGTGGCGAACCTCATCCTCCACATCATCCTGCCAGACAACCCCGACAGCGACTAGCGTCCCTGGGTAGGGATCGTCCTGAGCTCGGCTGGTGCCCTGGGGCGAGCCCACTTTGGCATGGAACGACACGGGGCCGGTAGGCGGCGAGGCTACTTCTTCTTCCTCTTCAGGTGGCCCCGGCGCTCTTTGCCGGTCGATTTCCCCTTCTTGTACTTGTCCACGTAGGACATGCCATAGGATGCGGAGTCTTTCTGGATCTCGATGAAGCTCTGGTACCGCTCCCTGGCAATCTCTCCGCTCTCCACAGCCGCGATCACGGCGCATCCCTTCTCATGCATGTGCGTGCAATCGCTGAAGTGGCACCCGCTGCTGTGACTCGTGATCTCGTCGAACGTCTTTTCCAGCCCCGTCTCGATCCCCAGGTTGCCGAGCTCTCTCATCCCCGGCGTATCGATGAATATTGGGCCCGATTCCAGGCGAATGAGCTGTCTTCGTGTGGTCGCATGCCGTCCCTTGCTGTCCTTCTCCCTGACCTCCTTCACAACAAACATCGGTTCACCGATCAGAGTGTTGAGCAGGGTCGTCTTCCCCACCCCTGAGGCCCCCAGGAGACAGTAGGTCTGGCGTGCCTTGAGTTCGTCCTGAAGCGCGTCCATTCCCTCGCCCGTGACACTACTCATTGACAGGACGCGGTATCTGCTCCTCAAGCAATCGACCTTCCGGTCAATCTTCGAGCGTTCACCCGGGGAGAGGAGGTCTGTCTTGGTCAGGACGACGATTGGCTGGATCTTGCTCTCGTTGATCATGACCAGATATCTCTCCAGCCGACTCACGTCGAAATGGAGATTGACCGAGTGCATGATGAACGCGTGATCCACATTTGCCGCGATCAGCTGGAAGCCAATTGTCTTCGCTGGGTCCTCCCGCCTGAGCAGCGACTTGCGCGGCAGCAGGTCATGGATGGTTGTGTCGGCGCGACCTTCCGCAGGCTGCATGACAACCCAGTCGCCAACCGTCGGGTAGTCCGTTCTTCTCTCGCTGCCGAATACGAACTTCCCTGGCAGCCTGGCAACACTCTCTTCCTGCCCGTCGAATACCTTGTAGGCCCCCCGGTTCACTTGAGTGACCCTGGCGATGGGGAACCCATCCCTGATGAATGGCTTGCCCTGTTCCTGGAACCACTCGTCAAACCCGTACTCCTCTAGAACTCCCATCGTGCTGTCTGGGGAGTGACTCATGTGCGCTCTGCGTTCTTCAGGTTCTGGCTCCCGTGTCGCCGTCCCGTCGTGCTCGTTCTGCTGTGGGCCCAATGCTACCGAGGGAATCCTCGGTTTCCGGGCCGTCGCCCAGGTTGACCGGTCCTGAACTTCACCTGAGAAGCTGCCCCCGTCAAGCTGTCGGCCAGGCTTCCGCCTGCCTGGCCGCCTGTGAGGAGGACCACGCACGGTTCCCTATTCCACCCGCTTCTGGGAGTCGCGGCACACGGTGCCCACATTCGGGGGAGGCCTGGCACCCACGATACGCCATCCTCCTCACACGTTCGGGCCAGTTGCCGACCAGAATGTGGGAGGCGCACCGCGTGCGGCGATCTTCCGGTCGCGGTGGACGTGGTTCCGTTCATGCGCAACTGGGGAAGCTGGTAGGAGGACGATTGGGAGCTCCCTTCCCAGAAGGGGGAGTCGCGCCACACGGTGCGCCCACGTTCAAGCCCCGGGAGTCGCGGCACGCGGTGCCCCACATTCAGGACAGCCCCAGCGGGGCAGGTGAGCCTGCCTGATCAGCTCAGAGCGTCGTTCAGCTTCTTCACATAGGCCACGCTCTGGGCGGTGGATTCCTCTTGCCAGGCGAGCAGGCGGTCCTGGTCCGCCGGGGAAACGAGGTGGGGATGCGGCATGATCCAGGTCGGATCGTGCGGGCCCTCAACGATGCGGAATGCCTCCGCCCCGAGATGCCCGCCGGCACCCCATTCCTGCGGGAGGCGGAATGGGGCGCTGTAGCCGTAGCACACCTCGATCACCAGACGTTGCAGAGGGGATTCCTCAGCGAGAATCCGGAAGCACTCCGCGCAGTTGCTGCTGCCGGTGCCGAGGGTTACGCCAACGACCAGGGGCACGCCGTCCTCCACAATGACGATGTGGTCCTTGAAGTGGGAGGTGACCGCATACGGAGCCAGAGCTCTGACTGCCACTACCGGCTCCTCCCAGACCATCATTGAGTTGCCCGTGTCGATGTGCGCACCGACCCATTCGCTGGAGACCTGCCGCACGACATTCAGGATGTCCTGCGAGGTCTCGTATTCATGATTCTCCACGGCGATGCGGATGCCGAGATCTCGGCATAGCGGCACGACTGCCTGCAGATGTCGGGGCGCCTGGGCCAGTTCCCGCACCAAGTCACCACCGCAGCTTGCGTAGGTCCGGAGGACATCGGCACCGATGCTCTTGCACAGGCCCAGCATGTCGGTCAGATGGGCCGGGTCCGTACCGCGCGTATCCACCTCGACGAACAGGCCGAATCCCTCCGTCAGTTCGCGGATCTTGGCGAGCCCCGTGCTGTTCCCCTTCAGGAAGGGAGTGAGGTACCCCGTGTTGAGCTGAACCCCATCCAGCCCAAGCTCGGCGCACCGCGTGATGAACCCCAGGATATCCATCCGCCCAGATGCGATGGCCAGGTGGTAGCTGAATGTCTCCATTCCCAGCTGGAAGCGTTTCCCATCAGACACGATATCACCTCCGGTTTTGTTGCCAGGCGGCCCGTAGCTTTGCGGTTGTTGTGCTGGGAGCACGCAACTCGGCTTGTCGTCCGTCCTGGAATGTCACCTGCCACCCACCGGCCTGGTCGGGCAATTTGCGGACATCGCGCAGCCGTCCGGCGGCGCCCGGCTGTAGCGGCAGGAGTAGGGTGAGGAACTCCGCGGTCTTGCCTGTTCTCATGTGCTGGATCGTGGTGGCGGGACGGCTCTTGCGCAGGACGTGCCAGCCGAGTAACTCGGGCTCGCGTTGGGCAGAGGTCACGCGGACGTCCGGGGGCTGGGCGGCCAGCGGCACGATCTCCAGGTTCGGTTGGTCTGCATCGCTCGAACGCACGGTCTCCCCATCGCGCACCGTGCGGGTGGTGTCCAGATGCCAGCGCAGATCGTACTCGTGGGATTTGCCATCCAGGCTCTCAAGGCGATCCCAGACCACGAAGACATCCGGCTTGAGGAAGAGAATCTGGCGGTGGTGCACGGCTGGTTTCCCCCAGCCCTCCAGGAAATCCCCGCCCTTCTTGTAGGGGTACGAGTCGGAAGGCCCCGGCTTGCCGTAGGCCCCGTTGTAGACGCCGACGGCCAGGTCGTGGGTGTCCGTGCTTTCCCACTGCACGTCCGCGAGCTTGCGGTATGGCATGCGTTGCGGATTCGGGTGCTGGTACCAGCGGCGGCGTTGGGGCCGGTTGTCGACGAGGACTGTGTTGTGCGAGAAGGTGTCGCGGCAGTAGCGCGTGTCGGCCGTGTCGTCGTAGTTCCCGCAGCCGGGATCGAAGAGGACCTGCCGCCCGTAGGCCCAGAGCACCAGATTGAGTTTGTCCTGGTGAGCATGTCGGTAGCCGACCGGGCCGAAGTCGAGGATGAGACAATGGTCCGTTCCCGTCCAGCCCGAGCGCATGGCACCCGCTCCCGCATAGGGCAGGAAGCAGGAGGTGTAGTCTGGTGCGGTGCCCTCGGCTCCGCCGGATGCACCCCAGGCAAAGTCCGTCCGGTCGGGGAAGAGTTCGAGTGCAGACGCGAGCTTGTCAGCGGCCCGGATCGGTCCGTTGTCGTTGAATGCGGGCAGGAACCCGTCGGGACCCAGCAGGCGCAGGTAGTATTCGAAGGGCTTCTCGCAGCGCTGGGTCAGGCGGTCCAGGCCGTCTTCCTGAAGACGCCCGGCGGCCTGGGCCAGGCGGGCCATGTGCAGGTAGTTGGAGAAGAACTGGTGGTAGCCGGGCGACAGCTCGATGCTCGAGCCATCGGGAAGGTACCCCGCAAGCATGTCGTCGACCGCGATCTTCACCGCATGCCCGCGCCAGTCCGACGCTTCGCGAAACTCGGGGTAGAGCACGCCCGTGCAGTACAGTCCGGCCATCTCGAAGGTGAGCCAATTCGACGTTTTCGAGTGCTTCTCCCGCAGGAATCGAGCCCGCTGCAACGTGCCTTTGAGGAAGAGCGCCATCGCCTCGGGGGTAAACGCCTCGCTGTGCAGGAAGTAGGAGAACGCATGCGGCCAGCCGGTCCGCAGCTGGATGCCTACCACCATGGTGGACCAATACACGTCACCATGCTCGATGGGGCACTGCCGGACGAAGCTCTGCAACAGGCTAACCCACTCCTCGGCGGCCCATTCCTGGCAGCCGGATTCCCAATAGCCGATGCCGAAGGACTGCCACGAGTAGAGTCGCGGCCATTTCCCCGACCAGCCTTTGTGGTGCCAGTCAAGCTCGCCATCGGGCAGGAAGCGGTCAGCGGGGAAGCCCCCTTTCCGGTCCCGCAGGTCGCGCACGGCCCGGTAGCACGGTCCCGGTTTCTGCGGGGTTCCCGGCCGGTCCGCCGGATCAAACCACCAGAAGCGCCCCTGGCGCGTTCGGAAGTACGTATGCAGCGCCTGGCGCGCGCCACTGTAATCTTGCTTGGTCGCGCAAGCTTTCACGGTGACGAGTTCGGGCCGGTCAAGATCCAGCGCCGTGAAGAGCTGCGCGTCAGTCATGATCAAGGTCGGGTCGTACACCTGAGCCGCCCCAGCCATCACTGCCGCCACCAGCAGTATGGCGCTGGTCCTCGAAGCGAACCGCCTGGTAGGTGTGCCCATGTGCGAGATTCCGTTGGTGTCGGTTGTCGATCGCGAGGATAGCGGTCGGGACGACGGAATCAAGCCGCACGCACCATCCCGTGACCTGTTGTCAGGTCACAGGACGTGAGTCCGTTGCTTGGAAAACAGGCTAGGGATGGAAGGCCAGGTCTCCCCAGCCCCTGCCACCGGGCTCGGTGAGGAAGAGGTGGCTTTCGCCCATGTGCTCGGTGACCTGCCAGACTGCGGTGATGGTGTTCCAGCCGGGCTTGAGCGTGCTGGCCCCATAGTGGGCCGGACCGTTGGAATGGTAGCTGGGGCGGATGCGTTCCGCACCTTGGCTGTCGACCACCTGCTCACCGTTGAACCAGACGCGCGCCGGATGGACGGAGACCGCGCAGATGCGAACGGGCCGGTCGTGGGCCGACGGGTTGAAGACCCTGGTGTGCCCGAGCAACGTGCCTGGTTGGGGCAGGGGGATGGCGTTGCCCTTTACGGCCACCAACTCGCCCTCAACCTGGGGTTCCTCGGTGAGCAGAGCGTAGGCCGCTTCCTCTTGGCGTTCTAACCGCCAGTACATGGGGCGCACGAAGGACACGGTGAATGCCCATGGTGCGATGCCCTCGGGCTGGAGGGCCACGGCGATGTCGGCGTGGCAGCGGGGAAACGCGTGCGCGTGCAGGATGGCGGAGACGGTCAGTTGCGCGCTCTCGCCCGGCGCCAGGTCGATGTTGGCCGGAGTGACCCTGACTTGGTCCAGGCCGGGAGTGAGGGAGGCGGCCGCGACAGGGCCTTCCATGCGCCGTTCGGTCTGATTGGTGATGTCGAGCAGGACATGGCTGGTGTCGCCGGGGGCAAGGACGGGGCCGTGGGGGTAGTCGATCCGGACTGTGCCATGATGGAAGCGCCGCTCAACCACGTTCCGGGGCGTATCCCAGAGCCCGGCATCCTTCACCTGTTGGCGCAATTCGGCGGGGGTCGGCAAGGTCAGCTCGATCTCGCGGCCGGGACCGAACACATAGCCTTGGCTGGCCAGGGAGGCCATGGCGATGGCACCGGTGCGTTCGGTCAGTTCCTGAAGCGTCTTCGGCTGGTTGTGGATGCGGGTCCGCTCCTCGATGATGGCGATGCCGTTGCCGAGGGGCTCGAGCCAGCGCGTGGGCAGTTCTTCCGCACCCCAGGCGATGCCGATGATGGAGCCCAGCGTGGCCCCGGTGCAGTCCGTGTCGAAGCCACAGTTCACGGCATCGCAGATGGCCTTGCCAAAGTCATCGGGAGAGCTGTACCAACCGAGGAGGGTGAAGGCGATATTTTGGGGGGCATCGGTGAAGTTCGCGTAGTCGCCGACCAAATTCAGGACCGCCTGCCGACTGGCCGTCCAGTCCTTGGTGGCGTTCCAGGTCTCGACCATGGCCCGTACGGCGCGCGCCGTACGGCAGGTGTCCGGAATGGCGGCCAGCCCCAGTTCCATCAGCTTGTCCCGATCCTCCTCGATGTAGGCGGCGCTCTCGATCACCGCGAAGAGCATCTCCGCATAGATGGACTCGTCCGTGTGGTCCACCATGGCATCGATGCGGGCCAGACCGGCGGCGACCACCGGCAAGCCGGGGGCGATACAGGCCCAGATCTCGGAGCGGATCGGGCAGCCCATGCTGGTGGAGAACTTGTTGTTGAATGCACCGGAGAGGGGCGGCAGGAGGCCCTTGCGGACATTGGTCTTGCCAAAGCCGTACTCGTCCCAGTTGGGGAGGTAGTGGTCCAGCCATTCGGCCGCCAATTCCTCGGCGCTCAGATGCAGGCCACGGGTTTCCAGAGCGTGTAGCCAGACCAGTTGGACTTCCAGGTCGTCGTTCGGGATGCCGCCTTCCTGCACAACCGGGTACCAGTCCAGGTCCAGAATCTCGCGGCGCCCTTCCATGGGGCCGCCGAGGGTGCCGCCTGCGTTCTTGCCCATCCAGCAGCCCAAGGTCTTGTTGACGTACGTTTCCCAGGTAAGTCGACTCACTACACACCTCGTTACGAGTGATGGTTGGCGATTCAGAAGCCGGTGAAGATAACCTGAACCCCCGACCACCGCAACGCCGCCAACGATCTTCTTCCTTGCATAATCCTGCTTTTTTCACACCTTCGGCCGGCAAGTCGTTGCCAGGGCCGCCACTGGGAGGGATTCCATGCCTTAGCCCGATCGTGCCCATGAGCCAGCCGCTATCGCGCGCAACCCGATCCCGCAGAGCCGGTCCGAACGCCGAACTCGACGGTTGACCGATTCCCCTATGCCCGGCTTGCGCGCGTGAATAATCCAGGCTAGAGAACCGGCACGCTTTCCACGTAGAAATCCCCGTTGGCACCGATCCGGAACATATAGATCAGGCCGGGCTGCATGCGGGTGTAGATGGCTTCGCCGTAGACGGCCCGGATGCCGTGCTCCGCCAGGCGGTTGGGGTCGTTGGCCAGACTCCAGATGCCGTCCCAGAACATGCTCTGGTGCGGGACGGGGAGTTCATCGAGCAGGTCGGCATAGCGTGCCGGAGCTCCAGTGTCTGGCTCGATCTCGAACCCGGCTTCGGGCGCGATGGTCTCGCCGTAGATCCGTCGCCACAGATACAGTGCTCGGCTCTTCCCATCCATGACCATCTGCGGGTCGAAGCGCACAATCAGGGCATCGAAGTGGACCACGTCGCCGGGGATTGTGTATTCCCGCCGCAGAACCTGTTCACGCTGGTCGCCGCGCACGGTTTCCACGAAGAGCAGCGTGGTCATCAGTTCCCCGTTCACCGTTTCCTGACTCAGGACTTTGGCGTAGCCAATCTTGTCCTCCGCAGTCAAGCGAGCCAGAGCCGCCTTCAGGTCCCGGTTCTCGGTGACCAAGTCGCTGAGCGTCATGGTCACTTTCATGAGCCCCGACTGGTGTATGAACATGCCGATGCCAACCCCCACGGCCAGCACGAATGCAAGCAGCCAGGGCCAACGGCGACGGCGGCGCTTGGGTGCGGGTTCCGGGGAGGGTGCGACAGATGGGAGTTCTTCGGACATACTCTCCCAACGGACCATGAGTGGCGCGGATTGGCGGCTTGATCGGGCGCTGCGCGCTACCTGGCCGCCAGGCGGTCCAGCACCTCGCGTCGGCAGCTGGCCAGGAAGGCCGCGTTCAGCCGTTGGTGGAACACGCCGCTCGACGCATCCACCCCGTTCAGTCCCCGCACGTACAGGTAGTAGACGCCGCCAAGGTGTCGGTCCGGGCAGAAATCTGGCAGGCATTGTTCCAGCCAGGCTGCCAGGGCCAGCGCATAGATCCGGAACTGAAGGGTGTATTCATGCTCGTCCATGGAGGCCTGGATTTGCTCCGGGCCATAGCCGGCTGCCAACGCGTTGGACTTCCAGTCGACGATGTAGTAGCGCCCGTCGCGTCGGTAGATCAGGTCGATGAAGCCGTTTAGAAGACCCCGTCTCCCCGCCGGGACGGCCTGGTCTGCCCCCAGGACACTCTCCCCTTCGCTGAGGTGGAACTCCAGCTCCGTCTGCCGGTCTGCCGGGGACAGTTTGCCCAGCCGGAAACCGGTCGCGTCCAGCGGGGTGGTCAGCGCCCGCAAGGCCATGCCAGCGAGTTCCGTGCTGGTGGAGGCGGCGATCGAGCCGTCGGGATGCCAGCGTTTGCTGTCGACAAGCCCATTCCGGATCATGGCAGTCTGCACCAGTGCGGCGACGTCCGGTTGTTCGGCCAGCAGTTCTGCCGGGTTATCATATCGGCAGACCTGCGAGAAGTCCGCTTCCTCCAGGATTTCGTGCAGGGCCGTTCCCGCGGCCGCACCCGGTGGCACGAGAGTCTCCTCCTCCCGCTGCCCGCCGCCCCAATCGTCGGCGACCGCATGGTTGTCCCGCTCGCCGTATTGGATGCCGCTGGCACCAGGGCCGTGGTCCTGGGCCAGGCTGGAATACGAATCCACTTGGCGCCGCCAACGGCCCAGGTGGGGGAGCGCCTGCAGGTCGGCCAGGGCCTGCGCGATCTCGTCGTCGGTCCGCGTCGGTTCGGGCGGCACGCTGGCGGGGGCCTCCATTTGGTCGATGGGTGGCGCTGGGTAGCCGGTGCCGATGATCTGGCCGGTGGTATCGAGATGGCAGGCGGTGTCGTCGTTCTGGGGATCGTCGCCTCGCTCCCAGAAGGGAGCGAAGGTGGGGGTCAGCAGGGGGGTCAGGGGTTTGCCGTCGGGGTTCCAGCCGAAGGGCACGTAGACCTTGAACCGGGCCCGGGTCAGAGCCACGTAGAACAACCGTTTGGTTTCGTCGGTGCTTTCCTGCTTCGCCTTGGCGGCTCCGGCGAATCCATCACTGGTCTTCAGCTCCACCACGCGGTGCCCGGCCACGTGGTAGGTGATGCTGCTGCCGGCGGTCCGCCCGAGGGCGGAGAAGCCATCGGCGATGAAGACGATGGGGAACTGGAGCCCTTTGCTGGCGTGCATGGTCATGATCGTGACTTTCGGGCGTTCGGTATCCAGATGATGCAGATCCTCTTCGCCGCCCACCGCCACGCTGCGCCGGCGTCGCAGGTCCAGCTGTTCGCGCAGTCCGGCCACATCCAGCGACTGCCGTTCGGCCAGGGCCGCGAGTTCCTGGAAGAGCTGCCGGTAGTTGGCCAGGCGGCGGTCGCCATCGGGCTCCAGGGCTTCTCGGAAGACCAGGCCCGTGTCTTCCAGCAGCGAGCGGAAGAGCAGGGACCAACGGCGCTCCCGACAGCGCTCGCGCCAGCGTTCGAAGTAGCCGCGCGTCTCGTGCTCTACCCCGGCTGGGTTTTGCGCCAGTTCTCCGGGGGTTCGCCCGAAGAAGCGGCTGAGCAAGGCCGGGTGCAGGGCTCGCGCCGCATCGGGATCGGCCAGGGCCCCCAGCATCAGGCTGGTATGCAAGGCCTCGGCCGATTGGTAGATGCCGGGCTTCTTGTAGAAGGTGTAGGGAACGCCCAGTTCCCGCAGCACGCTCTCGATTGGCCGGGCGCTGGCCCGGCGTCGCACCAGGATGCAGAAGTCCCCCGCCGACAGTTCCCGCAGGCATTCCCCCTCGCCGGGGATCACGAAGCGGAACTGCTCGGGCTCCGCCAGCAAGCGCGCGATTTCCGCGCCGATGAAGTGGGCCAACCGCCACCGGGCGCGGGCAATGGTCAGTCTCGTCGTCGCCAGCCCCGGTTCGTTCAAGTGGATCAGGCAGAGCGGGGGGCGGCGCGTGCCATCCCGGGCCACGCCTACACCGCGGATCTCGTCCTCCGGCCAATCGACCGGCGCGTAGGAGATCCCTTCGCCGGACGCCTCGTCCGGGAACCACTCAGGCGCGCCGAACACTTGGTTCAGCCCCGCCAACAACTTCGGGATCGACCGGAAGTTCGTTCCCAGACTGTGCAGTACGAGTGGGCCAAAGCGCCCGACCAGAGCGTCCCGCGCCTCCAGATAGGTGTTCACATCGGCGCCTCGGAAGCCGTAGATCGCCTGTTTCGGGTCGCCGATCAGGAACAGCCGTTGGGGCCCGTCGTCATGCTCCACGAAGATGCGACGGAAGATCTCCCACTGGATTGGATCGGTATCCTGGAACTCGTCCACCAGCGCAAACCAGTACTTGGCACGCAAGGCGGCGAGCAACGTCTCCGACCGGGGGCACTCTGGTGAGAGGGCCGTTCGCACTCGCACCAGCATGTCGTCGAAATCCAGCAGGCCCTCCTCCTGCTTGAGGTCCTCGTAACGTGCCTGCAGGGCCCGGACCGAGGCCTGCACAATGCCCACTTCCGCATCCACAGACAGCAGTTGGCCCCGCCGCAGAGCCGGCACCAGTTTCCCGCAAAGGACCTCTATCACTGCTGCCAACTGCGGGCAGCTTGCCTCTGCCTCGATGCCGCCGCCGGGCAGGCGCAACGCGGGTGGCACGAGGACGCGGAAGCCACGCCAGATCTCGTCGTCTCCATCTCGGAAGCGCTTGTAGCCAATCTCGCCGTACCAGGCGGCGGCTCGGCTCAGAGCGTCCAGGCTTGCGCTTCTGCCAACCACTTCCCAGAGCCCATGCCAGATCGGTTCGATGGAGCGTTTGGTCAGCCCGGACACGTCGTTTGCCTTGCCCAGCTTCAGTTGCCAGTACGCGTCCATGAACTCGCTGCCATCTCCCACGAGCAGCCGCAGATCCTGGATGGCTTCGGCCAACTCGCTGACGACTGCCTCCGGTTCGCTTGGGACATCCGGCAGCAGCAGGTCGTCGGGCTGCATGGTCGCCACCAGTCTCAGGATGTCTTCCTCCTGGAAATCTCCCTCGGCTAGGCTGACCGCCGATTCGCGGGGGAGCTTGGGCAGATGCTCCCGTTGCCACACGGTCCGGAGTTGCTCGCGGAAGAGCCGCTTGAGGGCGGTGCCATCGCCGCTCAACTCAAGGTCGAAGAGCTGCCCGTTCTCGAAGGCGTATTCCTGGAGCACCCGTTGGCAGAAGCCGTGGATCGTGAAAACCTGCGCTGTATCGAAGTTCTCCACCGCGTCTCGGAACCGTTGGGCCGTCGGGCCTTCGAGCTGCGCCATCTCTTCGGCCAAGTGCGCGCGGATGCGCTCGCGCAGTTCGCCGGTGGCTTTCTCGGTATAGGTCAGAAGCAGCAAACGGTCGATGCTGGCTTCGGGCACATCCCGCAGGATGCGTGCGACCAGTCGTTCGATGGTGAAGGTCTTGCCGGTCCCGGCCGAGGCCTCGATCACGGCGTGACTGCCCAGGTCCAGGCTATCCCAGAGCGGCGTAGACGGGGTCATTGGCTGCGCCCTCCGCGCCACACCGGGCCCAGACGCTCCACGATCCGTTCCCAGGCATCCTCGGGGACGCCAAGCGAATCCAGGGCGGCAAGGAACTCGGGGGGGCGGTACACCGGCGAGAAGCCCTCTGCATCGCTCTCGATACGCGTCCGGATCCGTTCTGACCAGTCCATCTTGTCGGGAGCCGACTCCGGATCGCGGACGGCCCGGACCAGATCCCTGTCTGCGGCCAACACGGCGTAGGGAAGCTGTTCGCAGCCGGTTCCGTTCAGATAGCTCGACAGCAGGCCGCGCAGCCAGGCATGGCCTGTCGTTTCGGGTTGCTCGAAGCGCCAGGTCAGTGCCTCCAAGCCTTGCTTCTTGCGATAGACCACCATCACATCCAGCGATTCGCCCAACGGGCGCTCTGTCTCGGTCATGCGCAAGGCGGACCAGAACAGGAGCGGCACCAGGGCCTCGTGGCCTGGCACGCGGTCGGCAGGCTCCCCGCGTGCGGCCAGATTGGCGGCCTTGTACTGGGAATCCGTCACGACCAGAACCGTTGCCACCCCGTCAACCGCGAACTGGAGGAATTCCACCCGCCCGGAGAGGGCCACAGCCACGCGCCGGTCCCCCACCAACAAATCGGGGACCATCACTTCGGGGAAGTGCGCTGCTGGTGGCAAGTCTCCCCGTGCGGAGCCGCCGAACACGACCTCCCGCAGCAAGGACTGAGCACGCAGTGCGGCAAAGGGATCATCATCGCCGAATCGGTCGTCCAGGCAGGCGAGCAGTGCTTCCGACTGCAGTTCCCCAAAGATCGCCGTGGGTGCCGTCGATTCGCGCTGGGCCGCCGCCAGCCGCTGCTGTAGACACGCCGCCGCCTGCTCGCGGCTTCCCGTTGCCGCGAACTCGGCCACGGCTTCGCGGACCAGCGAGTAGCGCGCCAGGCGGTCAAAGCCGACCGGCTCATCCTCCACCAGCAAGGCCTCGCTTGCCGCGTCGTCGTGGATGCCCAGATGCCGGCCCAGGGTCGCCGCCGCAGGATCGCGCAGAAATCTCGCCAGTTCCTCGATTCGGACGGGCACGACTCCCCGGCTATCGAGGGTTGTCGCCACGTTGCCGCCTGCCCCGTCGGGTCTTTCCGCCACCAGGGCCTCCAGGCACCGAGCCAGCACTGTCGCCTCGGGGGCTTCAGCGGACATGGTGGCCAATCGCTCACGCACCTTCTCGGCGAGGGCTTGGCGCTGTTCGGGGGCCGGACCAGCCTGGGTCAGGATGCCCACCGCTCGCATGGCCATCGACCAGGTGGTTGGCAGGTCGGTCCACGCCCGTTCCGTGGGCCGCACGCACTGCCAATCCGACACCTGCAAGGGCACCTTCGCCATCTGGAATTCCGCGTCCTCAGGCAGTACGAAATCCTCCGCGAAGGCGAGCAGCTGGTTCACCACCGAGCAGGGAAAGAACTCCTCGTCCTTGGCCAGATCCCGATTCACGTAGGTGAGGTAGAGGCGTTGGCGCACCGCCATCAGGTTCTCCAGGAACAGATAGCGGTTGGCATCGGTCCGGCTCACGTCCCCGAGGCGTCGTCGCGCCAGCCGCAAGTCGAGCGTGGTCCGCTCCGGCGTACCGGGGAAGCTCCCCTCCTGGAGGCCGATGATGTAGACGACCTTGAAGGGAATCGGGCGCATGGGCAGGAATGAGGCGATGGTCACGCCACCCACCAAGTACCGCCCTCGGCCAGAGGGCACGGCCCCCAACGCCTCCAGCAGGAACTCGCGCAATAGCGAAAGCCCGAAACGCTCGGCAGCCCCGGCGGCCCGCAGGCACTCGACCAACCCCGGTTGACGCTCGCTCCCGATCAGCGAATCCAGGGCCTGGACCAGGGCCTTGCGCACCTGTTGCTCGCCAGGCAGGTCCTCCGGGATCGCCAGGAACGACTCCATGAGGCCGTGCACGGTTGCGCACCACTCCTCGCCATTTGCCCGTTGCGTTCCCAAGCGGCGCAGAGCCGTTCCCAGACGCCGCACGGTGAGCGAGAAGCGCCCGGCGATGTCGTCGCTCAGGAAGGCGGGGGCGGCGGGAGGGAACTCGGCGAAGGGACTGTCTTCCGGCATCTGTTCAGCGGGGTCCAGCACCATGCCCAAGCGCAACCGGCGCAGGGCCTGTTCCCAGGTGAACCGCCAGTCTGCCGCCAGGCCGCGCTCGCCGCGCTGCTCCGCATCCAGGTCATGGAAGATCCCGAGCTGCTCCGCCAGTTCAAGCCAGGCCGATACCTCGTCCCGATCCACCCCGGCCGCCGCCATGAAGCAGGGGTTGAAGAGCAGCTCGAAGACCTGCTTCCTTGAGAAATCTCCCACCGCGAGATCCAACAACCCCAGCAGGCCTCGGCCGTACACGCTGTCCTCCGCCGCCGACGAATCCACCAGGTTGTACGGTACCGTGCCGCGGCCATCGAAGACGTGGCCAATCACTGGCTTGTAGGTCAACATGTCCGGGACCAGGATGGCAATGTCGGTGAGTCTCAGCCCCGCCGAATACCCGGTCTCAGGGTCTAGCAGGTTGCTTACGACGCTGTCGTGCACGGTCTCGATCTCGCGCAGCATGCCTGGGCATCCCGCGATCTGCAGGCTGCGATCCTGGGGCAGTCGTTCGCCCTCATCCAGGCAACTGCTGCGCCGCGATACCAGATCTTGAACGGCTGCCAGAACACTGACCGGTCTCTCCGGCAGAGAATCCAGCCAGATCGGCACGACTGCATGCGCGCTCTCTTCCAGGTCGGCCAGCAGTTTCACCGTCTCGCGACCGGCCTTGCCCCAGGCCTTGAGCAGGGGATTCTCGATCAGTAGCTTCAGTTCCTCGCCTTCCTCGCCCCACTCCACCGTTTGGGCCGAGCGCACCGCATGCCAGCGATCCTCGGCCGGTGTGGTCATGTCTTCCCAGAACTCGGTGCATACGTTGAAGTGGTAGACATACAGATCATAGACGGTGGCCAAGCGGTGCAAGAGGAGGCAATGGAAACGGGAGAGTTGGCTGAGCCCAAAGAGATGTGCAGAGCGCTGAACGCCGGGGCGCTCCAAACCGGGCCATTGCTCTGCCAGGGCAGGCAGCGAGAGCCATCCCTCCTGAATACGGGCGGCCAGTCCCGTGTTCGGCCGGCAGATGCGAGCATAGAGAGAACACTGCGCGCTTTCCATGGCCAGTTGGGTGGGCGAGGGCTCCCGTCCCACCGCCACCAAGGCCTCGGGGAGGTACAGCCCGGCGCCTGACAGCCAGGCATCGACCATCTCCCGACGATGGAACTCGTACTCGCTGAAGTAGGCCGCCAGTCTGCCACCCAACTGCCAGACACGCCGCGCGCACTCCCGGTCCTCGGGGTCGAAGCGCCCTGAAACCGATGACGCGCAGTAGGCCAGGAAGGGCTGCAGCGCTGGCTCGTCGCTGCCCGCCAGAAGCACCGCGACGATCAACTGACGCAAGCCATCGCGATCCAGCACGCGCGCCCCGTCCCCCCCCAGTAGCAAGCGCAGCCCATCCTCCAGATACCGGAAGCTGAGATTCGCCGCGATGCCATGGGATTCGGCCAGCTCAAAGGTGAGCCATTTGGCCAGATTCGGGTTGGGCACGACAACAAGCGACTCAGAGAACGGATCGCTGCCGCGACGTTCCCTCGCCAGATTGTCCGCCAACGCCCGCCCCAACCGGCCCACGCTACTGCTGAAAATGAGTTGGATCGCCATGTGTTACGCCTCGCAGCAAGCCTAGTTCAGCTAGCATCCCCGTCAAGAGAGCGCTGCGAATTCTCTCTCTCGGCCCGCCCG
>JABGQJ010000219.1 GCA_018648945.1 Victivallales bacterium | reverse complement strand
GCCTTGCTTGCCTTGGCAGCGGCGATCTCGTCCTGTAGGTCGGGATGGCTCCAGTCGAGGCCGTAGCCGCAGATGTGAACGTCATCGACCCAGGTGTCGGTCGAGAATTCGTAGCCGGGCACGAGAACGAGTCCTCGCGATGCCGCATAGGCCACGATTTCATGTTCCTGCCCAGCCGGTGTGGTGACGGTCCGGGGAGGACCGATATCATGGTCGGCAATGCCGATGGCATGCATGCCGAGTGCGGCGGCCGCCTCGATCAGTTCAAGGGGCGTATCGTTGCCATCCGAACGGATGGTGTGGCAGTGCATGTCGCAAGGGTATGCGCCTGCGTTGCTCATGGTGTGTGTTCTCCGGGGTGAACGGCGCTCTGTCAGGCCGTGCCCGCCGAGCCGAATGTCTCGATGAAGGTGGCCACGGTCGCCTTCGTCTGCTCGCGCAGATAAGCCAGCACCTTGACCGGTTCGTAGTCCGTTGGATTCGCTTCGAAGTAGTCGCTGAGCGAATCGCGGAACGCGTGTTTGATCTGGGTGGACACGTTGACTTTGGCGCCGCCGAGACTGATGCAGCGGTGGAACACCTCGTCCGAGAGACCCGTGCCGCCATGGATGGCCACGGCGGCCGGCACCGTTCCCGCGATCTGCTCAAGCCGGTCGAAGGCGATCACGGGCTTGCCCTTGTAGACGCCGTGCGCCGTGCCGATGGCTGGGGCGAACACATCGACTCCGGTCCGTTCGACGAACTCGACGGATTGCTCCGGGTCCGCGAGGTGTGCGTCCGCTTCGTTGACGAAGATGTCGTCCTCGACGCCGACAATCGCGCCCAGTTCCCCTTCCACGGTGACGCCTTGGGGGTGAGCCAGCGCGACCACCTCCGCCGTCAGCGCGACATTCTCCTCGAATGACTTGCTTGAGGCGTCGATCATGACCGAGGACCATCCCGCGGCGATGCACTCGCGGATGAGCTCGATCTCCTTGCAGTGATCCAGGTGCATGGCGACGGGAACGGTGGCTTCCTTGGCCAGGGCGATCACCATGGCGGCAAGGGGCTTGGCGCCATAGAGCTTCACGGTCTTCGCCGAGGTCTGGATGATGACCGGGGCGCGCTTCTCTTCGGCCGCGCGAATGACCGCCTCGGTGGTCATCGCGTCCACCGTATTGAACGCCCCGATGGCGTAGTGCCCCGCCTTGGCGCTCGCCAACATCTCGCCCATGTTCACATAGCCCATCGTGTTCTCCGTGAGTTATCGTAGCGACCGGAGCAAGATCGCCTTGGCGTCCGCCACATCGGCCTCTCTGGGATTCAGCTCAGTGATGGCCTTCATGTAGGTGAAGGTGTCTTCGGCGATGGCGGCGATGGCTGCGTCGTCGAGGTCCTTCGCCTTGAGCTTGTTCTCGAACTGGAACGCCGCGAAGAACTGCTCGAAGGCCGCCACGACGTCATCGGTTCCGGGCACCAGTTGCTGCGCGACGAAGGCGTGCTTCTCGGGTAGGACCGTTGCGTTGAAGCGCAGGATCTCCCGGTAGATCGTGAACAGGGCGTCGCCGTGGGAAATGTCGGAGTACTTGCCACTGATGACATGGGCCATGACGTGAGCCAAGGTGACGACCGCGTGGCAGATGGCGATGCCGGAGTACGTGTCGGCCAAGGCCAGAGCGGCTCGAGCTTCGAGATTCGCGCCATCGCGGTAGCAGGTCGGTAGATTCTTCGCCACCAAACGGATGGCCTCCTGGGCGAACAAATCGCTCATCGGGCTCGCTGCATTGGAGGTGAGCGCTTCCACGGCATGCGTGAAGACGTCGAAGCCGGTGTTGGCCGTCAACGCCGGCGGGGCAGTCAGCATAAGTTCCGGGTCCACAACTGCTAGTGCGGGGATAACATAGGGCGAGCCCATGCCGGGCTTCTGCTGGGTCTCGTGGTTGGAGATGACGGCAAAACAGGTGCACTGACTGCCGGTGCCGGAGGTCGTGGTGACCGCGACGATCGGGAGCGTGGCATCGGTGATGTCGATATCGCCCATCGCGTAGGGCCAGATCGGTCCCGGATGGGTGGCGGCCACCGCGATCCCCTTGGCGGCGTCCATCGAGGATCCTCCGCCCAGGCCAATCGCGACATCGCACTCCTCCGCGACTGCCAGCTCCGCGCCTGCGTCGATCAAGGTGTTGGTTGGGTTCGGAATGACTTGGTCATAGACCACCGATGCCACCCCTTCAGCGGCAAGGACGGTGGCCAGGCGCGAGGCCAGACCCGCTTCGACGGCGAAGGGGTCGCAGACGATGATCGCCTTGTTCCCCAGCGCCTTCACCGCCTCCCCGCACTCGTCGAGACGTCCAGCGCCGTAGAGAATGTTCGTCGGCAGACAGAAGTCGAATGCTGCGGTCATCGGTACGCCTCCATCAGGTTCCTGGGGATCTCTCGGAATGCATTTCCCCTGCCGATCCCTGACGCGTCTTTGAGAGGAGATTGCTTCCCGACCGTGGGGAGGAAGGTAGCGTTGAGGGAACGGCGTTGCAAGGACTGGGCGAGGCGTCGGATGAAGCGCCATATCGATGGTCGGGGTGACCATGCGTGTCCGGGGACGGACGGCAATGCCCTTCTGCTGCCATGGGGCAGAATCCAGATCTCCGGACTAAGGGAAGAGACGGGAGCGAGCAGTGCCCCGGGGCTATTTCCGCCGCAGGACGAAGACGCGCCCTGCTTCGAGAGTGGGGATGTTGAGGAGTGCCTTGCCATCTGCCAGGGCGCAAGGGAATGGGACAAGCCCCTGCGGCGTGGCCTCGAAGGCGGCCACGCTGGCTAGGTAGTCGGGGAGGTCCACGGTCACAGTCACGTCCTTGGCCGGCTGGATGGTGGGCGGCTTGGGTCTGCTGGCAGGGATGTGGTTGGCGGCGGTGACGACCAATGTGTCCGGGCCGCAGAGGAGGGTGGCAACCGCCACGCGGTCCTTGGGCCACGCCTCGTTGCCCACGACGCCGGTGGGCACGGTTCCGGCATCTGACGAACCGAGGGCGGCGGGCGTGCCCAGCAGGAGGTCGCCCTCGATGTGCTCGATCAGCGCGTTCATGTTCGCGATCTCCTGCTTGGCCGGCTCGCTAAGCTGCCAGCCACCGGCGCTATTCACGTAGACCCAGCTGGTCAGGCCCTTCATGCCACAGCCGATGGCCTGGACCACATTCTGCCGGTACTCGGCGGGAAGGGGGCCACGATGCTTTGCCGGCACCCCTTGTCCCTTCGACCAGCCGAATGCCTCCAGACAGGCGAACATGCGCTTGGGGGCACCGGTCTGTCGCGCCAGGTTCAGGCTCTCGCGCACGTAGGCATGATCGCCGCCGTAGAAATTGACGGGATACGGGTCGAAGCTGGTGATGTCGGCGAAGCGGCCGTAGACAGACCAGTTCAGGGGACGGACCGTGCCGTTCATGATGATCCACGATGCGGCGTGCGGAGAGAACCGCTCGATCAGCTCCTGCCAGCCGGCGTGCGCGAGCCGCCGGGCATGGGAGCCGAGGCCCTTCCGGTAGCCACCACCGCGATTGTCGCGCGCATCGGGCTCGTCCGGCCCGATCACGAAGGCCACGCGGGAGTGCAGTGGGGAGCCCACGCCGACATCCTGGGTGGGACTCGTCGTGAAGATGTTGTGGGTGCGGCATGCGGCCTCGGGTTTCTTGTGCCACATGGCCAGGTTCATGTGCATCTCCTCGCACTTTTCGGAAGGGATGTGGATGGAGCTGCGCACGAACCGGAAGGGAAGCACCCGGAACTGCCCGGCAATGCGGTGTCCCGCCGCGGCGGTTGCGCCGACGGTATGATACTCGCCCTGCTGAAGCGGTCTGCGGAGCTTGACCACCGCCAGCGCCACGCCGCCTGGGAAGTCGGCCCCGTAGACCTTGGTGTCCTTGGCCTCTTCACCGTCGAGCCGGACTGCGGCGAGAGGTCCGCCCGCCGCTGCTTCGCGCCGAACGTAGACGTAGAGCGTGTCCGCCGACGGTCCGGTGGTCACATAGTCCAGGCTCAGCGGCGACGCGACATACGGCACGTCCACCTCGACCGACCCGCCACTTGCCAGCCTGATCTTGATGGCTGCCTTGGCGCCTGCGGGCCGCCGTCGGAAACGCACGTAGATCTCGCCGCATTGCCTTGGCGCCAGGATGCGCGGGCGGATTCGGTACCAGACCACGCCCCGCGCATCCCATGCACTTTTGACGAAGTCCACATAATGGTCGTCGATCGGCTTCCCGTCGAGGAGAAGTTGCTTGATTCGCACAGGAGCAGAGTCTTCATTCCGGACCACGATTCGCAGGGCTCCGAAGTCGGCGTGCTCCTTGTAGAGGCGCTGCATTCCGGCGACGACGATGCCATCTGCGAGCTTCTGCCGGCCCTCGACAGCCTGGGAAGCCGCAGGGGGCGGGGGATCGGGCAGATAGTAGGCACCCAGGACGCCCAGTTTCTTGCCGGGCGCGCGGTCTGGTTTCTCCACCCATTGGGGGTCGCTGCCGCCACAGATGGTGATGCGCTTGATGGTCAGTTGGTTGGCGTCCTGGGGGGTGATGCGCAATCCGCGCGCGGTTGCCTTGGTCGGCGAGGGAAGTTGCACAAACAGCGAGTTTTCCCGCTCGACCCCGGATGCGGTGTCCAGGGTCGCGACCGCCTGTCCGCCCCAAGAGACGCGCATGGCGCGCGTGGAGGCGGCATTGCTCACCAGATCGATGCGCGCCATGAGCAGCCCAGGATTGTTCGTCTGAACGAATGCTACCAGAGCAAGAGGCGACCGGTTTTCGTTCAGGCAGGCGCGCTGCATGCTGAAACCGTTGGCTTCGTCAATGGCGAGATGGTGATCGCCGCCGGGCGCCTGCAGCCAGCCGTCGGCATCCTCGTAGTAGTGAGGCGCATGACCAGACACGGGGTCGGCGCAATCGAGTGAAATGCTCCGCCATCCGGCCCGTTGGCGAAGCTCCGCCCACTGGGCGCGCAAGGGTGCCTGGGGATCATCCGCGATCACCGGTTCACCCACGCGGATCGTCACACGTAGGTTGTCGATGATGCTGGCGGGCGCTGTCTTGAGGCCGGTCCAGTTGTCCAGGACCAGGCGGACCCATGCCTCGTTGCCCCCAGTGAGTGGCGCAGCCTGCGCCGCCGTCAGGATGAACGGCTGCTTTTGCCAGCCATTGGCATCTGCTGGCTGCCGCTTGCTCTCCGCGACCAAGCTCCAGTCGAGCCCGTTAGGCGAGACGAAGAGCTGGCTTCCGCCGCCGAGATTGCGGGCGTTGGCCCGCTGGTCGATGCGGACCTCGACCTTCTCGATTGCCCGGCCACCGGAGAACCGATAGGTCAGGGCTCGGTGCCGATTGGGGCCCCGGTTGCCAAGCGATCCCTTCGTCCAGCAGTCTGCGGGGATGTTCGTCGCCAGGGCCTCGGCAAGAAAGCGAGGCGTGCTGAAGTCCTCGACGTACGCGAAGACACCCTCCTTGTTGGGCAGAATGCGGATCCCCGGCTCGCCGCCACCAGCCATGGCGGCGATCACGCACAACAGCACCGTCCCAACCATCATCATCTGTCTCATCTACAGGCTCCTGCTTGTGGGCAGCCCAGGGCGGGCTCGTCCGGGCACGTACTATAGGCAACCGGTGAGGAGAGATGCAAGGCAACTGGTCATGCTGTCGCTGTGCGCTCATCGAGCGCGCGACTACTCTGGATTGGGACGAGGGCGTGGCCCGTGGCCGCCATCACATCCGCAATGCCTTACCTCGGCCGCAAGGTGACCGCTTTGAGGTTCATGACGGCCTGCTTGGCCTTGGTGAGAGAGACCACGGTCAGTTTTTGGGCACCGGCCTTGGTCAACGTCATCGTCCCCAGGAAGGCCTTCTCGAAGGCCGTCCAGTCGCCTGTGGCTGGAACCGTGCCGGGAATCTGACTCTGTCCCACCTTGACGGCATAAGTAGAGCCGCCCTGCCCGGCGTCGCAGGCGAATTCCACCTCGACCTCGTATACGCCTGGGGCCGGCAAATCAAGATCCCAGGTGACGTAATCCGCGACGTCAGTCCAGAAGCCGATGTTGTCTTTGCCGTCGCCGACTTCGTACCTGATGTCGCCGCCATGGGCCTTGGCATCGACTGCCTTGAGGACGACGGTCGTGGGCTCTGGCCCCACGGCAGTGTCGTTCTGCAAAGTAGAGCATCCCACCAGTGTCACCAGGGTCATCGCCATCAACGCTGAACCAATGCATCTCGCCATGATCGTGTCTCCGGGTTCTGGGTTATGGGTCGGTAGATCCACCAAACGGACGCGGGTTCATTCACTCCCCGTAGGGATTGGGGAGGGGCTCCTTCCGGCAGGTGTTAATAGGACGCGTGCAGGCGGGAGATGCAAGGGGATGGAGGGAAGGGGGTGCGGAGGGGGGACGCGTGCCGCCCCGCTGGCGCTCTGGAAGTGTGTGGTCTATAATTCGTTGCCACGCAATGATACCAGTTTAGTCCCGAAACGCTGCCAGGAGAACAAGAAGAATGGACCGACGGAGCTTTCTGAAGCGGCTGAGTCTGGGGAGTGTGGCGTTGGGGCTGGGGCCGGTGTTGTCGTCGAAGGCGGCGGCAGGGGATCGGCCGAACGTGTTACTGATCGTGTGCGACGACCTGAACGACTATGTGAATGGGTACGGAGGGCATCCGCAGGCGCGGACGCCGCATCTGGAGGCGTTGGCGGCAACGGGTGTGTGCTTCACGCGGGCGTACAGCAACAATCCGATCTGCGCGCCGTCGCGGTCGAGTTTCCTGACGGGGGTCTATCCGCATACGTCGAAGAACCACCATTTCGCGAAGTGGTTCAGGAATCCCGTACTGAAGAACTCGCGGACGCTGATGGACCATTTCCGCCTGAATGGCTACCAGACGATGGGCTCGGGGAAGCTGATGCATCACCACCGCCCCGAGGAGTGGGCGGAATACAAACACAAGGCGGACTACGGGCCGTTCTATCACAAGGATGGGCAGAAGCTGGCGCATCCGAATGTGCCGGAGCCCTATTCCACGATTGGGATGGTGGATGGTTCCTACGGGGCGTTGGAGGACATTCCGGCAGCGGACAAGCGAGGAAAGGACGAGGGTTGGGTCTACGGGAAGTGGGGGAAGAAGCCGGAGCCGCTGAAGATGCGGAGCGGGACGGATCGCGATCCGACGCCGGACGAGCGGAATGCGGCATGGGCGGCAGGCAGGATCGCGGAGCTGGCGAAGGGGGATGCGGGCAAGCCGTTCCTGCTGGGCGTGGGGTTCATCCGGCCGCATACGCCGCTGGTGGTGCCGCGCAAGTACTTCGATATGTTCCCGCTGAAGGATGTGAAGCTGCCCGTGCGGCAGGAGGGGGACAACGAGGACACGGGGATGAAGGATGTGGTGAACGAGTATGCGAAGGGGCCGCTGTACTTCCGGATGCTGCGGGAGTCGTACGGCGGCACGCTGGAGGGGCTGCGGGCGTTTACGCAGGCGTATCTGGCCTCGATTGCGGCGGTGGACGATTGCATCGGGCAGGTGCTGGCAGCGTTGGACAAGAGCCCCTTCCGGGACAACACGATCGTGGTGATGACCAGCGACCATGGGTGGAACATGGGCGAGAAGGACTGGGTGTTCAAGATGTCGCTGTGGGAGGAGAGTTGTCGGGTGCCGCTGATTATCCGCGCGCCGGGGGTGGCCAAGGCCGGTGGCAAGGCGGGGCATCCGGTAGGGTTGGTCGACGTGTATCCGACGTTGGTGGATCTCTGTGGTTTGCAGGGAGACACGCGGAAGAATGACAAGGGTGCCAAGCTGGACGGACACAGCATGCGGGCGTTCCTGAGCGATCCGGAGAAGGGGGCGTGGGACGGGCCGGATGCGGCGCTGTCCATGGTCTACTCCGGGGCTGACTACGAGAAGATCGCGGAGATGCAGCACTACTCGGTGCGAACGCGCGATTACCGCTATATCCGGTACAACAATGGGTTCGAGGAGTTGTACGATCACGGCAAGGACCCCTACGAGTGGACGAATCTGGCCAAGCAGCCCGAGCATGCGGGAGCCAGGAAGAAGCTGCGGCAGCAGCTGGATGATCTGACGGGGTTGAAGATCGGCGTGATTCCCCCGACGCTGCCGACGCCGTTGGAGAAGGGGGAAGCGCTGGAGTTCACCTTCGAGGACTTCGATGTGCAGGAGGACGTCTCCATGTGGCCGGCGAAGAACCGAGTCAGCATCATGCGCGATCGGGCGAAGGTGATCAGTGGTAAGGCCTCGCTGCAGCTCTTCGCTCCCGGCGCCCTTTGGAACGTGGCCAACTTCAGGACCATCGAGGTCCCGCCCGGGTTGACCTGCGACATCCGCTTCGACTGCCGGGCGGTAACGATCAAGGAGAAGGGGTATCCCTACTTCCTGCTGGCCCGGGGCAAGTTCAAGTCCGGCTTCACGCGCATCCCGATCAAGGTGGGCGAGACGAGGACCGTGACCGGCACGATCACCAATGACCAGAAGGTGATGCTGAACTTGCAGATCGGCTTCACCAAGGGCGGCACGTACTTGATCGACAATCTGAAGGTGAGCAAGAAGCAGTAGGGTGAGCCTGTGACAACACGTCGTGATCTGCTGAAAGGTCTGGGGTTTGGGGTCGCAGCCTTGGGGTTGCCCTCGGGCTGTGTGACGGTTGCCCAGCGGGCCTCCGGGCGCAACCCGAATGTGGTGTTGATCTACTCCGACGACCAGGGCTGGGGGGATGTGGGCTATCATGGCTATACGGACGTCCTGACCCCGAACATCGACCGGCTCGCGGCAGAGGGCACGCAGTTCTCGCAGGGGTATGTGTCGGCGTCGGTCTGCGGACCTTCGCGGTGTGGGCTGTTGACGGGGGTCTACCAGCAGCGGCTGGGGGTGTACGGCAACTACGACAAGGGGGGTATCCCGACCAGTCAGCCGACGCTCTTCGAGATGCTGAAGCGGGAGGGCTATACGTGTGGCGTGGTCGGCAAGTGGCACGTGGGTATGGCTCGTGAGGAACTGCGGCCCAATGCGCGGGGGGCCGACTTCTTCTACGGTTTCCTGGGCGGCTCGCACGATTACTACACGTCAAGTAGGGACCCGGACGACCGGCGCCGGGGGGAGCGGCCGATCATGCGGAATGGGCAGGTGGAACGGCCGATCCAGGAGTCCAAGGGCTACCTGACGGAGATGTTCACGCAGGAGGCCGTGCAGTTCATCGAGCGAACCGATGATGAGCCCTTCTGCCTCTATCTGGCCTACAATGCGGTCCATCACCCGTGGAGTGTGCCGGACTCGTACGTGAAGCGGGTGCAGCACTTGGCTACGCACGACGAGCGGAAGCTGTTTGCGGGGATGGTCCTGGCGTTGGATGACGGGGTGGGCGCGGTGATGGCGGCCTTGCGCAAGAAGGGCGTGGCGGACGATACGCTGGTGATCTTCATGAGCGACAACGGGTCGCCCCGTGGCCAGGGGATTGCAGCGCCCCGGCAGAAGACGCGCGGGACGACGACCATGTCCTCCCCGGGGCCGTTCAATGGCTTCAAGGGAGACACCTATGAGGGTGGTACGCGGGTGCCGTTCGTGATGCGCTGGCCCGGTTGGATTCCGAAGGGGAAGACGTACCGGCAACCGGTCATCAATCTGGACATTCCGGCGACGGTTCTGGCGCGTTGCGGGGTGTCGAAGCCTTGGCAGGGGCATGTGTTCGACGGGGTCGACCTGCTGCCCTTCGTCGTTGGCCCCAAACCCAGTGCCGCGCAGCCCCATGAGGTGCTGTATTGGCGGCGCGGCGAGGACTACGCCATCCTCGCGGGCGACTGGAAGTTGGCCCGGAATGACCAGGCCGGGCCGCGGACGATCCGGCTGTTCAACTTGGCGGCTGATCCCGGCGAGTGGAAGGACTTGGCGCAGGCCCATCCCGAGCGGGCCCAGGCGATGCAGGACCTATTCGATGCCTGGGACAGCGCCTTGCCCGACAATCAGAGCGGTCGGAATCCCCGGAACCGCAACACGGGATTTGTGGCCGGCAAGCGGGTCGATGTTGCCGAGTTCAACAGGACGGTAGCCGCCGCACCAGCGCCCAGGGGGAAAGCAGCTAACCCCAACGTCCGCACGCTGGAGACAGAGCTGGCGCGGGACAAGAGGACTGCCACGCAGAAGGGCCGCCCCTTCAATCCGGAGCAGACCAAGCGCTGGTTCCGAGCCAAGGATCTGAATGGCGACGGCATCCTGGACGAGAGGGAACTGAGGACCAAGGTCCGTCCCGACTGGAACAAGGTGGGGAAGTAGGAGTTGGGTCAGGTTGCCTGTAGCACGAGATCAAGCCCGGCCTCCGCCCCCCCCAGAGGGGAAGAGCCAACTACGAAAGGCGCGAAACACGCGAAAGGGGAGGGGAAGGGGAACACGAAGATGACAAGGGGCGCAATCCTAGGTGGTGGCGAGCTCAGCTTGGACCCGCCACGCCAGTGGCAGAAATCGAACGGGGAGAGTTGGGCAGGATACATGTTCTTGCGTGCACACGAATAGTGGAGCATATTGGTATCCTACATATTGTTGGCCCGGAACCCATTCCGCAGACAGGTGATCGGGGCGCGCAAGGCGAGCCGGTTCTGGCAGTTGTTGCGGAGCGCAATTGGAAAGGACACACGAATGCGAAATGACCGATTTGCTGTCTGTGGGACTTGGTTGCTGGCGGCTGTGTTGCTCCCCGTCCAGGTGTTCGCTCAAGCC
>JABGQJ010000218.1 GCA_018648945.1 Victivallales bacterium | reverse complement strand
CATTCCCACATTGGAGACAACACGATGGCCCTACGTGCATTCCTTGGTCTTGGCGCGATCTGGCTGACGGTCCAGGGCGCGATTGGTGCGGGTTGGGAGAAGACGCCCGAGGGCTTCCTCTGGCAACAGGGGGACGAACAGGTCCTGGCGCGCCCCAATGGCACTCTGCGCGTGGGCCTGCGCAACGGCCCGGGGGCCGATGTTGCCTTCTTCCAGTGGCACGACGCGTGGATCTACGAACGCCTCGACGCGGGCAAGGTCCTGCAGGCTCTGCGGCTCCTGCCCGACGGCACCCTCGCCATGAGCGGCGTCTGGGGCACCACCAAGGACGCTCCGCCCCTGCGCTACGCGATGACCCTCACCCCCGGTCCGGACGGCGTGGATCTCGCGTTGACTGTGCGGAAGACGGCAGCGCTCAAGCTCACCTCCGGCATTTGGTGCAACATCGGCATCGACCGGAGTGACGACGGACGGCGGATCTACGCGCGCCCCGTGGCCGGCGCGACGCTGGGCAAGAACGTGGGCGGCACGTGTGACGCCCTGCTGGCGGAGGTGCGCGGGCGCCGCTCCATTGTCCTCCAGGGCGATGGCTACCGCAGCCTGCGCAGTCGGGTGGGCAAGAACCACCATGGCATCGAGATGAATCTTCATCGCGGCCGCTTCGAGGTCGGCAAGGAGGCCGTAGTGAACCTGCATCTTGGTTTCGCGGACATGCCCGAGACGTTCCCCGGCCGCATTGACCCCAGCCGCAAGGCCCTTCGGCTCGCCGAGGTGGCGGCGCCAAAGCGGGCCGAGCTGTATGGCTTGGTCGAACTGATGGTGGATCTGCAAGGCACCTGGGACAACCCGTTCGATCCCGACGATGTGGCTTTGGACGCAGTGGTGACGCTGCCCTCCGGCAAGACCTACACCCAGCCTGGCTTCTACATGGTCGAACAGGCCCGGCGGATCGACGGCAGGGCCGAGGTCATGGTGCCCACTCCGAGCCAGGGCTGGCGAGTGCGCCTCGCGGCCACGGAAATCGGCGCGCTCCGTTGCGAACTCCGGGCGCGCGACCGTTCGGGCAAGGTCAATAGCGTGCTGGCTCCGATCCAGGTGCTTGCGGGCAAGCGCAAGGGCTTTGTACGCCAGAGCAAACAGGATCCGCGTTACCTTGCCTTCGACGATGGCTCGGGCTACTTCCCTATCGGCCACAACCTGCCGATCTACCCGACCAACGGGCAGTTGGTGGACGAGGCGTTGGGCAAGATGGCGAAGGCAGGGGAGAACTGGAACCGCTGGTGGATGTCCGCCGCTGGCCTGGGCCTGGAATGGGAACCGAAGCTGGGACGCTACCGGCAGAATGCCGCCGCCCGGCTCGACTACGCCATCGGCCTGGCTGAACAGCATGGCTTCTACTACATGATGTGCATGGATACCCACCAGGACTTCCGCGCCAGTGGCTGGCAGGCGAATCCCTTCAACGTCGCCAACGGCGGTCCCTGCAAGACCCCGCGCGAGTGGTTCACCGACGCCACCGCTCGCACGCTCTACCGCAAACGCTTGCGCTACACCGTTGCCCGGTGGGGCTACTCCCCGCATGTGCTGTGCTGGGAGTTCGGCAACGAGTTCGAGGGCTGGGCCAACACGGACAACGCGGTCAAACTGCCCTGGCATCGGGAAATGAGCGACTACCTGGCGGACCTTGATCCCTACCGTCATCTCATCACCACCAGCTGGTGGAGCAAGACCGGCCCGGAGGCATTCTGGCGGCTGCCCAACATCGACATTGTGCAGACCCACTGCTACACCAACAACGACGTGAACGTGGCCGAACAACTTCTCGGCTACTGCCGCCACCAGTGGCAGACCTTCGAGAAGCCCCACATCTTCGCTGAGTTCGGCATTCGCAGCCATTCCAGCACCGCCGACAAGGATCCCAAAGGATGGGGTCTGCACAATGGTTCCTGGGCCTGCGTAGCCGGTGGCGCCAATGGCCCGGCCATGCCCTGGTGGCACCGCAACTACATCGACCCCCTCGATCTCTACTTCCACTTCACCGCCATCCGCAACTTCACCCAAGACCTACCTTTCGGCACGGCCCGCTGGCGGGTGCTGGAAACGAGCAAGCCCGAGTACATCGGTGAGCCCGTGCGCGAGGTGCGCGATTTGGTGCTGACCCCCACCAGCGGTTTCCGGAAGCGGCCGGTGACCGAGTTCCGGGTGCAGCCGGATGGCTCCGTGAACGACTCCAAGGCCTTGCTCAACCTCCTGCATGGCGAAGGGCACAAGGACTTGCAGGCCCCCCCCACCTTCATCGTCAACTACCCGAAGCCGGGGACGTTCGTCGTGCAGATCGAGCGCGTCTCAAACTCGGGCCATCTCAGGATCTTCGTGGACGACGCGCTCGCCTTGGAGAAGGAATACCCCTGTGGTGAAGGGCATGGGAAATCCACTGTCTTCCGCGAGAAATGGAATCTCTGGGAGAATGTCTACGACGAACCCGCGACCGTGAGAGTCCCGGCCGGAGAGCATCGTGTTCGCGTCGAGAATCACGGCAAGGACTGGGTCCGGGTCTCGCGTGTCGTCTTTGAGAACTGCCAGGTTGTCCAGAATCCGAACCTGCTCGCCGCCGCCCTGGCCTGCGATGACGCAGCCATCGTCTGGATCCAGAACCGCGACAGCAGTTGGTACAATCACGGCCGCGACAAAGTACCCACCGTCCCTCCCGCCACCCTCGCCGTGCGCGGCCTCAGGGATGGCGTCTACGATGTGCAGTGGTGGGAGACCTGGAAGGGCATGGTCACCAAGACCGAGCCCATGACCGTGAAAGGCGGCGTTCTCGACCTCCGCCTCCCCGCCATCCGCACCGATCTCGCCCTCAAGCTGCGCCCTAAGGGAGGGGGATGATGGCAGGGGGGAGTGATGGAGGGTTCGTGGCCCTGGCAAGGCCTGCCGCCCCCGCGATCCCCGAGGGGTCATTGGGTCAGCCCATCCTGAACCAGTCGCCGAGTTCGCCTCATTCCGCGTCTCGGCGGAGCATGAAGTCCTCGGCCGTGAAGTCCGGGTGCTGGTAGCGCTTCCTGCCTCTGGTCACCCAACCTGCGTCAATGGCCTCCACGGGGCACCACTGCAGACAGGCCATGCACTCCTCGCAGTGCCCTCCCCAGACTGGGCCCCCATCCACAATCTTCAGGTTCTGTGCGGGGCATACCTGTTCGCAGATGCCGCAGGATGTGCAGTGCTCACGGACCCGGAACGCTCGATCCCGACTGGGGATGCGCCACTTGGCGACGCGCCGGAACAGCGGGCTCACCACTCGCATGGGAAGGAGGGAGTCCTCCAGAGGGGCGGGTTGCCTGGCCTCCACGGCTGCGGCGATCCGCGTTGCCTTCGCTGCCGCGGCTGCGAAGCACTTGCCCTGCGCACGCAGCGAGGGCGCCCCGTAGAACGGCGTGTAGTTGCCTGGCATCTTCACCGACCAGCCAGCTGCCAAGCGAATCCCGCGCTGATCTAGAATGTTGGCCGCCTCGCCGTGCGCGATGCCAGGGCTTCCCCCCATCGTGGCCATCGTGTAGACATAGGCATCCTCGCTCACCTCCAGGCGTCGGAGGAAGTCCAGAACGTAGAGAGGCAACCCAAAGTAGTAGACCGGGAAGGCGATGCCCACCGTCTCGGCCCCAGCTGCCTCACGGCCTGTTGCCGTGACCATGGCGAGCTGGCTGGCACCACCGAGAGAGCTCGCGACCTTGGCCGCGATCGAACGGGTATTGCCGGTTCCCGAGAACCAGAAGATGACGTCTTTCATACAGGGGCTCCAGCGGAGAGCAGTCCAAACCAATCAGTACGAACCACGTTCTGCCGCGAGGTTCCCCGTCGGGGTTGCCTTCGTGCTGGCGTCAGCCCTCTTGGTCAGCCCCGAACTGCTGGCGGAAGCCGGCCAATTGCTCGGGGGAGATCCCGGCCTGTTCCGCCATCTGCCCGATGGCATCCGGGTTGCTGAGGAAGGCGGCGATGAGCTGCTGGAGGAGTTCAGGGGACACATACTCGTTCAGCAGGCCAATGGCCGCCATCGGGTTGCTTTTGGCTTCCTCGCTGATCCGGGTCAGCTGTTCGGGAGGGATGTTCAGTTTGCCGAGGAGTTCGGTGAGGTCGTTCATGGTCAGTGGCGCTTCCGGGAGCATGGCTTTTCTGACACGTGCCGCAGGGGCGGACGGGAGCCCGGAAGATAAGGTCACTCATGGCCGCTGCAAGCAAGCACGCCGCCTGGCCCCGAACCTGCCCGTGAGCAGTGGAAAACCACAGGTGGCGGAGTATTGTATGCGCCCGCGATTCGTCGCATGCCGTAAACGGATACCCCGTTGTGTAATGGTAGCACTACTGGTTTTGGTCCAGTCAGTCCAGGTTCGAATCCTGGCGGGGTAGCCAGCTCGCCCGCTTGCCCGGTGTGGAGAACGCCTGGCGGAAAGCGCAGCCGAGGAGTCCCCATGAAGCTGTCTGTCATCATTCCCGTCTACGACGAGCGGGAAACCGTAGCGCAGATCATCGAGCGGGTCCGCAACTGCGGCGTGGCAGATCTGGAGATCGTGGTGGTCAACGACTGCTCCAGCGACGGCACGAGGGAGATCCTCGAAGCCCTGCCAGAAGCGCCGGACCTGAAGATCCTGCACCACGACGTGAACAAGGGCAAGGGTGCCGCGATCCGCACCGCCCAGGCCAATGTCACCGGCGATGCCGTGGTGATCCAGGACGCCGATCTGGAGTACTCCCCCGAGGAGTTCCCCCACATGTTCAGCCTGCTGGTGGAGGACAAGGCCGATGTGGTCTACGGCAGTCGCTACTCCGGGCGCGAGCTGCTGGTGGACAGTTTCTGGCACTACCTCGGCAACAAGGTGCTCACGGTTGCCTCCAATGTCTGCAGCAATCTCCATCTCACTGACATGGAGACGTGCTACAAGATGATCCGCGGCGAGCTTTTCCGCAGCCTCAAGTTGGAGTGCGCCCGTTTCGGTATCGAGCCGGAGGTAACTGCCAAGCTGGCGCGCCTGGATTGCCGGATCTACGAGGTGCCCATCAGCTACTGCGCCCGCCGGTTCGACGAAGGCAAGAAGATCGGCTGGCGCGACGGCATCGCCGCCTTCTGGTATATTTTCAAGTACAACTTCCTCAAGAAGTAGCCTCCGCCGAGAGGGCATCCCATGGCTGGTCAGGGTCACGATGTGGTCCCTCAACTCCGCGACTGGTCCACCTCATCGTCCGAGTTGTGCCGCGAGGAGCAAGGGGGCGTCCGTTGCCTCGCCTGTGCCCACCACTGCCTGGTTCGGGCCGGCCGGAGCGGGAAGTGCGGGGTGCGCCATGCCGAGAATGGGGCTCTGCGCGTGCCCTTTGGCTATGTCTCCAGCCTCGCCTGCGATCCCATCGAGAAGAAGCCGCTCTATCACTTCCTGCCGGGCTGCGATGTGGTCAGCTACGGCATGCTGGGCTGCAATCTCCACTGCGCCTTCTGTCAGAACTGGTCGATCTCCCAGGCCGGGAGGGACAAGGCGGCGGCGCCCCTTCCCCAACGAATCGAGGCCCCCGAAATCGTTCGCCAGGCCCGGCGACTGAACGCCCCCGCCATCGCCAGTACCTACAACGAGCCCTTGGTCTCCACCGAATGGTCCCTCGCCGTCTTCCGGCTGGCCCGGGCCGAGGGCCTGAAGACCTGCTATGTCTCCAACGGTTTCGCCAGCCCGGAGGCCCTCAGCCTGCTATGCCCGTTTCTCGATGCCATCAACGTGGACCTGAAGTGTTTCTCCGATGATGGCTATCGGCAACTGGGCGGTCGCTTACAGCCGGTCCTGGACACCATTCGGCACCTGGTGGAACACGGCGTATGGGTGGAGGCAACCACCCTTGTGGTCCCCGGCTTCAACGACAGCACGGCGGAACTGACCCAGTGCGCGGCCTTCCTGGCCTCGCTCAGCCCCGACTTGCCCTGGCACGTCTCCGCCTACCACGCCGCCTACCGTTGGGATCATGGCCCCGCTCGCACTCCCCTGGCCACCATCGAGAAGGCGACCGCCATCGGGCGCGCTGCCGGCCTGCGCTACATCTACGCGGGCAATCTCCCCACCCACGAGTTCAGCGACACCTCCTGTCCAAGCTGCCACCGCGTCGTTCTTGCCCGGCGCGGCTTCTCGCTCCGGCGCCACGAGCTGGCCAACGGTGCCTGCCCCGCCTGCCACACGCCGATCCCCGGCGTCTGGGAGTGACCTACTTGATCGGGGGGATGCGCAGGTCGCGGAACAGCTCGTTGTAGTTGACCTCGAAGCGTCGTTTGGGCAGGGCTTCGTCCTTGGCTTGCGCCTCGGCGAGGTCCGCTACGTTCTCCTCATCGTACCACCAATAGCCGACGTTCTCGGAGTCGTATTTCCCCAGCACCGTCGGCGGGGTGCCGAACTTGTTCCAATACAGCAGCCGCACGGATTTGGTGTTCCAGAGCATGATGTAGGGGGACTGCTCACAGATGAGCTGGTCGATCTCGCGGCACATGGCGTCGCGTTTCTCCACATCGAACTCCGTCTTCTGCTTCTCGATGAGTCCGTCCACCTGGGCGTTTTTGAAGCCGGTGATGTTGTAGCCGCTCTGGCGGGCGGCCTCCTTGCTATGCCACATGCTTTCGGGGTCCTTGAACAATCCTGCCCCCCAGGCGGCCCAGGTCATCTCGTAGTTGAACTCGTCCATGTCCTTGGCCCAGGCCGACCAGTCCTTCTGGTCGATGGTCATCTGGATGCCCACATCCTTGAGCGCCTTGTCGAAGACCTGTAGATACTTGGTACTAGAGGGGCTGCGGGTCAGGAAGGTGAAGGCCAGGGCCTTGCCGTTCTTCTCCAGCAGGCCCGTGTCCGGGTTGGCTCGCCAACCGGCCTCGGTCAAAAGGCGTTGGGCGGCAGCCACGTCGAATTCCACCTCTGGATTGGGGCAGGGATTTTCGGGACCGTAGAGATCCTCGTAGTAGGACCGGTGCATGAAGTACTGGTTGTACATCAGCGTCCGGTTCAGCGTGTGCCGGTCCAGGAGATGTGCCATCGCCTTGCGTACCCGGAGGTCGTCGAAGGGGAAACGCCGCATGTTCATGGCAAACCCCTGGAAACCCACGGGCTTGCAGTTCACCACGTTCTGCTTCACGATCCAGTTCCGGTAGAAGGGCGTCTTGTCCGTTCCCTCCACCCAAAGGCGCGAGGTATAGATGGCGAAGACGTCGATTTCGCCCTTCTTGAAGGCCTCGAAGGCATTGTCGCGGCTGGCGTAGAAGCGGTAGCGCAACCGCTCGAAGTTGCCGATATTCCGGGTGCTCGGCCAGTCCCGCCGCCACCAGTCGGCCCGTCGTTCCAGGACGGCATAGCGACCGTCCTTCAGCTCGGAGAGCCGGTATGGTCCGGAGACCACCGGGAAGGCGAAGTTGATGTCGTTGAAGTCCTTGCCTGCCATGATGTGGCGGGGCAGGATTTGCATGCTGCCAACCCCTCCGAGGTTCTTCCAGTGTACCTCCTTGGCCCGGAAGCGGATGGTCATCTTGTCGATCACCTCCGGCGGCTCGAACCGCTCCAGCGAGATCTTGTGGACGCCCGTCATATGCTTGGGGTTCATGATCGTGTCATAGGTGAAACGCACATCCGCGGCCGTCACCGGCCGGCCATCGCTCCAGCGGGCGCGCGGATCGATCTCGAATGTGAAGCTGCTCTTGTCCTCGGAAAGGGTCCACTTGCGCGCCAAGGCGGGTTCGTATCCCTTCGTCTGCGAGTTCATCTCGATCAGAGATTCGTACAGGGCGCCGAAGAGCCGAGAGCTGAACACATTGGTGTCCAGGTAGTAGTTCAGACTCTTGGGGTATTGGCTGGCGAATTCCGAGGCCTCGCCCCCAACCACGGCATAGGGGCTGGCCACCGGGTCCGGCAGGTTCTTCCAGCCGGCTGGCGGGAATTCCTGCGGGCCGCTGCGGACAGCCAGAGCCAGCCCGGCCAGCAGAACAAGGAACACCTGCATCGCTCCGTTCCGTGCCATCACTCCGTGCCTCCGGTCAGCGCCCGAGGCCAGATCGCGAACAGGCAGCCCGCGCGCATGGCGCGCAACTCGGCGGGGACCAGGGCCGTGGGAGTCACCTGCTCGGCATCCAGACCAAGCAGCAGCTTACTCAGTGGCACCCGATGCCGATAGCGAATGAGTTTTGCGGAGCCCCCCCCTGCCAGTTCCCTGGCCTTGTCCACCGCGTCGTCCAGGTAGCCGAGCTGGTCCACCAGCCCCGCTTCCTTGGCCGCGCGGCCAGTCAGGATGCGCCCGTCCGCAAAGTCGGCCGCCAGCACGGCATCCACGTCGGCGTATCCCTCGCGCCCCGCCGCCACGATCGCGGCGAACTCGTGGAAGGCCTCCTGGACCAGTTCCTGCATATACTGATGTTCGCTCTCGGTCCGGGGACGACTGCCGCTGAGAATATCCTTCATCTCGCCGGACTTGATCGTCTCCATCTTCAGGCCCAGACGGGTCATCAGTTCCGCGTAGTTCAGCGAGTTGATGAGAACGCCGATGCTCCCGGTCAAGGTATGACGATTGGCCACGATCCAGTCGCTGCCCGCAGCCACGTAGTAGCCGCCGCTGGCGGCCAAGGAGCGCATGCAGGAAACCACTGGTTTCCGCTTCCGGCACCGTTGCACGGCCCGGTGGATCTCGTCGCTCGCGGTGACCTCCCCGCCGGGAGTGTCAAGGTCCAGAATGACCGCGACGACGGCCCGGTCGAGTCTCGCCTGGTCGATCTCGGCCACGATCCGGCCAGCATTCGCGAATCCCCGGCCACTGCGCGAGAGGATGACGCCCTTCACCCCGATCAGGGCGATCTTGCGGGAGCAGTCCGGCGGTCCGGAACCAGGGACGTAGCTTTCCTGGAATCCCGAGCCCCCATCGCTGCCCTTCGCCAGTTCATGCATGGTCTCCTGACCGACCGCCAGGAACGCCATCAAGGGGGTCGCGACGAAGAGCGCGAACCCGGCTAGGCTCGCGAGCACGAAGAGCAGGAAGCAGTAGAACAGGCACCCCCGACCGCGACGGGGTGGCGGCATCATCTGCCAGTAGCCAGGGGGTGGCGTGTGGGGCGCAGGAGAGGGAGGCGAGGCCGCCTGGCTGACACTTGGCTCGGGGCGCAGAGGCGTCGGCTCATCGGTCGATGGACGGTCCGTCTGCGGGGGATTCACCGGATCCATGGTCGGTTCCTTGGGGTTCAGCGGGCAACGGGCGCTCAAAGCGAGCCACTGCGCCTCAATCTAGCTTCGTTTCGGCGCGAAGCACATGGTCGGTGAACTCCGTCAGCGAGTCCACCGCCAGGTCAGGCATCTCCCCCGCTGTCTTCCCGAAGCCGAAGCGGCAGAAGCAGGTCTTCATGCCGGCGGCCGCACCCGCCTGTAGGTCCGTGCAGTTGTCCCCCACGAACCAGATGCCCTTCGCTTCGGGCCCGAGCTGATCCAAGGCGAAGAGCACCGGCTCGGGAGAGGGCTTGAGCACGGGGCAGGTATCCCCGCCGACGATCACCGGTAGGAACTGCGCCAAGTCCAGTGCCTCGCAGATGCGCCGCGCCGGTTCCTCCGGCTTGTTCGTCACCACCCCGAGCAATATCCCCGCCTTGGCCAACCGCGCCAGGCAGGCACCCACTCTGGGATAGGCTCGCGTCTCGTCCAGCAAGTGCGCCAGGTAGTGTCGCTTCATGGCGCTCACTCCTGCGGTTACGTCGAGCTCCGGGCGGTCCGCCAGGGTTCGTTCCACCAACTTGCGGATGCCGTTTCCCACATAGCTCACGATCTGCGCCACAGGCAATGGGGCAAGCCCATGGTCCGCGCGCATCAGGTTGGCCCCGGTCGCCAAGTCGGCACGGGAATCGACGAGTGTACCATCTAGATCAAAGAGAATCGCGGTAGGCATGGTCTGGTCCTCAGGAAGAGTTCGGAGTCCTGTCAAGATGGCCCTCGCGACTGTGATTCCAAGCTCCGGCTAGACATTCCGTCCTCGCCCTTCGCCTTGACGCCGCGCGCTTGGGCGGCTACTGGAATTGCGGACCTATCAACTCAACCCGGAGAAGCCCCACCATGTCTGGCAAGACCCCTCCCTTCGAATATTGCATCAACACCAGTACCATCCGTGAGCAGAACCTGTCGTTGCCGCAGGCTATCGACCTGGCGGCGGAAACGGGCTATCAGGGAATCGAGCCCTGGGTCGCGGAACTCGATGCCTTCGTGGCCGGCGGCGGCTCCCTGGATGACATCTCCCGCCGATTGGCCGACCAGGGCATGGTCGTCCCCAATCTGATCGGCTTCTTCGAATGGGGGGTTGCCGACAAGGCCCGGCGACAGGCTGGTGTGGCGGAAGCCCGGCGCAATATGGAGATGGCCGCCCGGCTTGGCTGCAAGGGCCTGGCCGCACCGCCGATGGGACTGAAGGACGTGACCGGGACCGACCTGCTGCAACTGGCGGAGTACTACGCCGAACTGATCGAGGTCGGCCGCGAGTACGACGTGGTCCCCATTCTTGAGTTCTGGGGTGTGGCGAAGACCCTTGGCCATCTCGGTGAGGCCCTCCTGGTCGTCACCGAATGCGGTCAGCCCGAAGCGTGCCTCCTGGCTGATGTCTTCCACATGTACAAGGGCACGGGGCACTTCGAGGGCCTGAAGCATTTTGGCCCGGCCACTGTCGGGCTGGTCCATATGAACGACTACCCGGCCGATCCCGCCCGTGACACCATTGGCGACCCCGACCGCGT
>JABGQJ010000217.1 GCA_018648945.1 Victivallales bacterium | reverse complement strand
CTGTACAGCTCGAAGTCGATCCAGAGCCCGCTCACCTCATAGCGCGGGTCGATGGAAAGCTCCACCCGCTCCATGACTGCGGGGGTCAGATGCTCCAGCCAGAAGCGCTGGTCCAGCGGACAGGCGTACGCCTCCACTTCGCCTCGATCCAGCACTGCTGGGCGGAAACCCTTCTTCGCGGCGGCGATGTTGAAGTTGAAGGCCAGGAACGCCCGCATGCCCCGCTTCCGCGCTGCCACCAGCCAGGGCATGGATCGTTCCGTGCCGCACTTCAGAATCAGGCAGTTGATGCCCGCTTGCTGCAGCCGGTCCATGCGTTCTGCCACTGGCGGTCGGCCATAGTGGTACGCAGCCCGCACTTTCTCCGTCTCCAACCAGGCTACTGGGCCATCCTCGGCAGCCACACAGACGAATCCGGCAAACAAGAGAACACGCAACCACATACTGATCGCTCCTTTGTGGGATTCCTGCCCGCGCCAGACGCTCTGCGGGCCAGGGGCACGCTAGAGTGTGAGCCATGCCATATCAAGCCCGAGCCAGACTTGCAGAGCGTATTGTGCGGGAGGGGCGTGGAACTGGGTTGGCGGCGTCTTCGCTCGCAGGTGGCTCGGATCGGAGCTACAGTCAAGTGTCGCTGTAGTTGATGGAGATATCTAGGAGTCGTGTCGTGATCAGGCAGGCTGCCAAACCCGTCCTTGTCGCTCTCTGCGCGACTCTCTGCTCGTGCCGTCCCCGACCGGAGACGGCCGCGCCGCCTCGCCCTCAGGCCCCGGCCATCGCGGCAACTGCGGCTCCGCAGATGCCAGCCGGCGTGTTCCGACTGTCCGGCTCGCCCGAAGAGATCGGGCGGCAGCACGGCACCGTCCTGCGCGAGCCGATCCGGATCATGCTCAGCGAGTATCTCCGCGACGACACCGCCTCCGGTACGCTTGATCCTGAGATGCTGGCCCGGGTCCGCCGAATGAAGCCCTCCCTGCCGACCTGGTACTTGCAGGAGTTGCAGGCCTGCGCCAAGGCGGCCGGGATCGATGAGGATCTCCTGCTCTTTGCCCAGTGCGAGGGGGACATCCGCAGTCTTGGGGGCTGCACGACCTACGTCGCCCTCGGGGCCGCGACCGCCGACGGCGCGTTGGAGATTGGGCGCAACTTCGACTACTGGGGCCTGGAGTCGCCGGAGAAATGCGCGGTGATTCTCTCCGTCGTTCCTCGACCGGAAGATGGGTATGCCTTTGTTTCCGTGGGTTGGTCGGGCATCCTCGGCGGCTGGACCTTCATCAACGAGAAGGGCCTCTTCGTCGCCAACAACCTCGGCGGGTTCTACGAGACCAATCCCGAGGGGATCCCCACCCTGATCATGGAGCGCATCATCGCCCAGAAGGCCGCCACCGTGGCGGAAGCGGTCGCGATCATCAAGTCCAACCCCCGGATGCGCGGGCAAGTCCTTGTTCTCGGCCAGGCAGGGGATGCAGCACAAGGGCGCCAGCCGCACGCCGTCGTGGTCGCCTACGGCGCGCAGACAGTGGAGGTCCAGCCCCCCGTCGATGGGTTGGCCTTCCACAGCAGCATGTTCACGCCGAGGGCGCAGATCGCCCGCGGCGTGGCGGAGCCCGACCGAGAGCCGATGGACACGATCCGCAGTGCGGGGAGCAGTATCACGCTTCACTCCGTGGCCATTCGGCCCCAGGAACATAGGCTCTGGGTCGCGCACGGCACCATCCCCAGTGCCCATCAGGGCAAATACACACAGTACGACCTGCGTGCTCTCTTGCGGCGAGATGCCAGGTAGCACTCTTCCTCTCGCGCGACTTGCCCTAGCCCGTTGCGCGGCTATGGTTTTAGATACGCGTGTTCAAGCACCCGTTTGCTCGGGAGCAATCCTCGCTGGAGTGCTCCCGGGATTCATGACCATAACCGCAAGCCGCGCCGAGCGCGCAGGCGAAAAGACTCTGGATGCGGACGTGGACTGTGTGGATTCGACAGGGGCTGGCCGGTTTCTTCCTCGCCCGATAGCAGGCCTTCGATGCTGCGGCAGGGAAGCACTTGGTCCCCACCTCAAGGAAACAGAGACCGAAATTGGGCAAACTAGCAGATATCATCCAGGGGGGGATGGGAGTCGCGGTGTCGAACTGGGGGCTGGCCAAGGAGGTCTCCCAGAAGGGCAAGGTAGGTGTCGTTTCTGGCACAGCTCTCGACACGGTGATGGCCAGAAGGCTCCAACTCGGCGATCCAGGGGGGCATATCGAACGCGCCATGTCCGCCTTCCCCTGGCCGGACATGGTGAAGCGGATTTGGGACAGGTATTTCGTCCCTGGCGGGAAGCCGGATGAGAAGCCGTTCAAACCGGCTCCCATGCCCAGCATGCAGATGAAGAAGTCCTGCGTCGAGATGATCATGGTGGCCAACTTCGTCGAGGTCTTCCTCGCCAAGGAGGGGCACGATGGCACGGTCGGCATCAACTATCTGGAGAAAATCCAGATGCCCACACTTCCCTCGCTGCTGGGTGCCATGATCGGCGGGGTGAATGTGGTCCTCATGGGCGCGGGAATCCCGCTTGCCATCCCGGGTGCACTGGATCGCCTGGCGCGTTGGGACGCCGCCGAGATGAAAATCCACGTCGAGAGTGATAGCAGGATGGAATCCCACTGCCATCGTTTCGATCCGCGCGACTACTGCCTTGGCGAACTCCCGGCCCTGAACCGTCCCCAATTCCTGGCGATCGTTTCCTCTGACATCGTTGCCAAGACGCTCTCCCGCAAGGCAAGTGGCGAGATCGATGGTTTTGTCGTGGAGTACCATACCGCTGGCGGCCACAACGCCCCTCCTCGGAGATCACGAGGCAAGGTCGAGGCGGGCATGGCCCCGTCCTATGGCTCTAGGGACATGCCGAACATCGCCAAAGTACGGGATTTGGGGAAACCATTCTGGCTGGCCGGAGGATATGCCTCCCCTGCCGCTCTCAGAGAGGCCAAGGACCTGGGCGCCGAGGGAATTCAGGTCGGGACTGCATTTGCCCTTTCGGACGCGTCTGGCATCTCTCCGGAGATGCGGCTGGAGATACTTCGTCGACATCTGGATGGGAGCCTTGGCATCCAGACGGACTTCAGCGCCTCCCCGACGGGATACCCCTTCAAAGTGGCTTCCCTTGGCCCTGGGTGCGAGCAAGCCGGAGCCCGGGAGGATCGCTGCCGGATCTGTGATCTGGGCTACCTCCGCCATCCCTATTGCAGGGAGGATGGTAGCATCGGCTACCGCTGTCCTGGCGAGCCGGTGGATTTCTTTGTGAAAAAGGGCGGGGAGCGCGATGAGACCGTTGGTCGGCAATGCCTATGCAATGGTCTTCTGGCCGCTTCTGGCCTTGCGCAGAGCCGAGGGGAGGCACTTGAGCCCCCCATCCTCACGATCGGTCAGGATCTCAGTTTCCTCTCGCATCTGGTCAAGGACGGGGTGCTCTCCTACAGCCCCAGTGACGTCATCGATTACCTCGATAGCGAGAGCTAGGCTGAATGATCCGCGAGCCATCTGCCGTTGCGCGCAGTCTCAGCCCCAGTTTTGCCCACAGCACTGGTGCCTCGGAACGCTGATCGCCTGATCGGCGTCTGCCGCCACGGGCGGGTTGCCAGGCGCGGCCAGGAAGAGACGATCCCCCCGCGTCTGTCATTGTCGATCGGTCGAAGTGGCCGGGGACTGCCACAGGGCGTGCCTCGTTTCCCGCCATGGCCCGGAACTGGGGGCTTCGCCGACGTTGCGGCCACCTGGCCTTCCTTTTGTGGCACCCCGCACGACAGGCGGGGATGGCCGGAGTAGGGTAGGGCCTTCCCCAAACCCGAGGAGCTCGCCATGGATACCCAGCCCCGTCCCCGTTGCTACAGCTTTCCGCCTCCTGCCGGCTTCGCCGACGAGCGCGTCGCTTGGCTTGTCGCAGGCCTGACCGAAGTGACCGAGCGCCACTTCGACATGGTACAGCGACTGAGCACACCCTTGCTCGACGAGCGCCTTGGCAATGCCCCGAGCAGTGTCCTGCAGATTACCGCCCATCTGGGGTGGGGTGACTCCTACTGGTTGGGGATGTTGCGCGGGGAAGCCATCCCCCCTCCGGACGCCCTGGACCGAGAGCGGCATGAACCGCCAAGCGCCATCCCGCTTGAGCGGGTGATTGCTGCCTGTCGGAAGGTGCGCGCCACCGGCCTGGCCACGCTGCGAGAGGTGAGCGATCCCCACCGGGTTCTCCCATGGCGAGGCGAAGGGAAGTTGACTGTGTACGGGGTGTTGATGCACTTGGTCTGGCACTGGACATATCACAATGGGCAGTGTGGCGAGATTGCGTTGGCGCATGGCCACAGCCATCCCTGGACGTTTGAGCAGCATGTGGGACGCGTGGATCCCGGCGGGTGCCAAGGAGAGAAGTGATATGCGAGGAGCTGTTGACACCTACCGGTTGGTGCTTGCGGGGCTGTGCTGTGGTGCGCTGGCAACGGCTGCGCTGCAGCCCGTGGACCTACGCTGCGAGATGTTGCGCAATCCGCAGGGGTTGGATGTGCCCCGACCGCGTCTGAGTTGGGGCTTCGCCGAGGCAGTAGCCCAGACCCGCGGTGAGGGGCAGACTGGCTACCAGATCCGGGTCGCGACAGCCAAGGCGGCCTTGACGGATGGGGCAGCGGTGCTCTGGGATACAGGGCGCGTGGGGAGCAAGCTGTCACACCTCGTACCCTATGCCGGGCGGCCGCTGCCCGCCTTCGCGGCGGTCCATTGGCAGGTCCGCGTATGGGGACAGGCAGGGGAGCCATCGCCGTGGAGCGAAGGTGCGACATGGAGCATGGGGCCTGCCACTCAGGAAGACTGGGCGGGGGCGCAGTGGATTGGCCTGCCCGAAGACGTATACCGGGCGGACCGCGCGCGGGTGGCGGTTGATCTCAAGGGAACGGAGTGGATCTGGACGGGCGAAGGCACGCCACGCGAGGAAGCGCCGGGAGGAGTTCGGTTCTTCCGGCGGGAGTTCACGATTCCCGCTGGCGCCGCCCAGGCCCTGCTGTGCATGACTGCGGACAACGAACTGGCGGTGAAACTGAACGGGGCTCCTGTTCTGGCCTCCAAGGAGTGGAAGATAGCCGATGTCAGAGACGTGACCGGGAAGCTGCGCGCAGGGCGGAACGTCCTAGCCGTGCGCGCGGTCAACCACCCCGGACCGAACAGCCCAGCCGGTTTGGTTGGCAAGCTGTTTGTTCGCATGGAGAATGGCGAGGAGCGCCAGATCGGCACCGATGCCAACTGGCAGTCGAGTTCGGCCGAGGACGGAGGCTGGGTACCAGCCAAGACCATCGGGAAGTACGGCTGCGCCCCCTGGCGCCAGTTGAGCACGCGTGGCGGCACCCCAACCCAGACCGTGGCCAGCCCCTTGCTGCGCCGCGAGTTCGTGTTGCCGGCAGGCGTGAGACGGGCGGTGGCGACTGTCTGTGGGCTCGGTTACTTCGAGCTGCGGCTCAATGGCCGGAAGGTCGGGGATCTGGCCCTGGCCCCGCGCTTCACTACCTACACGAAGCGGGTGCTCTACCAGACCTTCGATGTGACGGCACAGGTCAAGGAGGGAGCGAATGCGCTGGGCCTGATGCTGGGTAATGGCTTCTACAATCAGCACGCGCGCGCTGCCTGGGACATGGATCGCGCCCCTTGGCGCAACATGCCCTGCGCAATCCTCATGCTTCGTCTGGAGATGGTCGATGGCACTACCCGGACGGTGGTCACGGACGAGAACTGGCAGGCGATCCAGGGCCCCTATCTATACGACTGCATCCGCAACGGGATCGTGTATGACCCAGAGCGCCTGCCGAATGGCTGGGACCGGGTTGGGTTCGGGGAGACCGGCTGGCAGAAGGCCGGGCTCCGCCCAGCGCCCAAGGGACAGCTTCGCGCTGACCGTGGCTTGCCGGTCCGTGTTACGCACGAGTTTGCCCCCGTGAAGATCGAAGCGAAGGGGGAGGGTAGGTGGCTCCTCGACGGCGGCCGCAATATCGCGGGTTGGGTGCGACTGAAGGTGAGGGGAAGGGCAGGGGGCAAGGTCACGCTGCGCTACCGGGAACTCCTGCGCAAGGACGGGTCCCTGGACCCGCGCAACCGGGGCCACATCAAATCCGGCCCTCTGCAGACCGACGTCTTTCGCCTGGTCGGAGGCGAGCAGACGCTTGAGCCTCGCTTCGTCTACCATGGTTTCCGCTATGTGGAAGTCTCGGGGGACATCGCCCCGCCTACGTTGGCGGACATGACGGTCCGGGTGGTCGGTACGGACTTCGAGACTGCCGGCGAGTTCTCCTGCTCAAACGAGCTGGTGAATCAGATTCAGGACGCCACCTTGCGCGCCTATCGGAGCAATTTCGTCGGCATGCCAACGGACTGTCCACACCGCGAGAAGAACGGGTGGACGGGAGATGCGCATCTCGCTGCGGAGACCGGGCTCCTCAACTACGCGGCCGGACCGGCCTACGCTGTCTGGATGGAGGACATGGGGGACTGCCAGAACGTCAGTGGTGATTTCCCGGGCATTGTGCCCACTGGCTCCTGGGGATACGGCATTGGGCCGGCCTGGGACGCCGCGTTCTTCGTGATCCCCTTCCATCTGCGCGAGTATCTGGGCGACGACCGGGTGCTGACCGAGCGCTACGAGCGCATGCAGCGGTACTTGTCATTTGTCGGCAAGCGGTCGCCAAGCCACATTGTGAAGTATGGGCTGGGTGATTGGTGCCCGCCAAAGGGGGGATCGCAGGGGCACAAGTGTCCGCGGGATCTCACTGGAACGGCCTACTATGCCGTGTTCGCCCGGATGGCGGGGGATGTCGCCGGGTTGCTGGGGCACGCCCAGGAACAAGGGGAGTACAAGAACCTGGCAGGAACGGTGGGCAGGGCCTTCAACGATGCCTTCCTCGACCGCGAGAAGGGGACCTACAAGGGGGATACGCAGACGTCCCTTGCCTGCGCGCTCTACCAGGGGCTGGTTCCGGAGGCGTTGCGGGCGCGCATCTTCGCGCGTCTGGTGGCGGATGTGGAGGCCCATACGCGCCATATCGACTGTGGCATCCTCGGCACCAAGTACACGTTGAACGTGCTCACCGAGTACGGTCGCTCCGACTTGGCCTATGCCATGGCCACCCAGACGGATTTTCCCAGCTGGGGGCACTGGATTGCCCAGGGCGCGACCACGCTGTGGGAGAATTGGAACGGGGCCTCCAGTCACAACCATGTCATGTTCGGGGACATTAGTGCCTGGTTCTACAAGGCCCTGGCCGGCATTCGTCCGGATGTGGCCCATCCCGGTTTCCGGCGGTTCATCCTCAGGCCGGATGTGGTGGGGGACCTGCGCGAGGTCCGCGCCTGGCACCGGTGTCCCTATGGCAAGATCGCCAGCGAATGGCAGCGCCAAGGCACTCGGTTCGCTTGGCGCGTCGTGGTTCCCCCTGGGACGATCGCTGACACGTTCGTCCCTGCCGTGTCAGCAGGCGTGGTCCAGGAGGCGGGGCAACCGGTTGCCAACGGCAACGGCATCCGTATTCTTGGTTGGCAGGCCGGTCGCCTGAGACTGGAACTTGTCTCGGGGGAGTACCGCTTCGCGAGCCAGTTGCGGGAGGAGTAGCCGCCCCCTCGGTAGCAGGGGGCGGCCAATCGGGGCCTCTACTCCGTCCGGAGCAGGTCGCAGTTGGGGTCGAACAGGTCGCTGAGCTCGATCACGCGCTTTTCCGCACGGGATTTCTCGGCGGCGACACCGACGGCGACGCTCCAGAGTCCATCCACGGCCGTGGCGCGGGGTTGCTTGCCGGTGCGGATGGCGTCCAGGAAGGCCTGGATGATGTTGGGGTCCGAGCCGCCGTGACCGCCCTTCTGTGGGCCAATCTTGACCTCGTGGCTCTCGTTGCTCCAGCGTGTCTTCCACTCCACATTGGCCTTGTGCAGGTCGCCTTCGGCATGGGCTGCGGTACCTTCGAGCAGGTAGTGCCGATTGGAGATGGGGGTGGCGAAGTACTCGGAGTGGGACGCCGTGGCCCCATTGGTGTACTCGATGATGGCGATGCCCTGGTCGTGCGTGTCCTTCTCGGAGAGGTACATGCACTCGTCGCGGTAGTAGCCGTCCACGGCGGCGGTTTCGTCGTTGAAGAGCGTATTGTCCACGGCGGGGGCCGCGTCGGGACACTCTTTGACGTAGGGGCAGATTGAGCAGCGGGGGCCGGCGGGGGTTCCTTCACGGGGGGTGAAGGGCAAGCCGTCCGGGCGCAGGACCGAGAGATTGGCGAAGCAGGCCACGCGGGCGGGGCGGGCCTGAATCCCCATCAGGTAGTTGATCACGTCGAAGTCGTGGGAACCCTTGTGAATCCACAGGCCGCCAGTCTTGGCCTTGTGCCGGTTCCAGCGGCTGTGGTAGGTGCGCCCGCCGCTGTAATGCTCAATGGCCTGGATCGAGAAGATATCGCCGAAGGTGCCCTCGGCGATCAGGTTGCGGAGCTTGTGCACCACGGCGTTGTGGCGCAGGTTGAAGCCCATGGAAAGCACTTTGCCCGCACGCTTGGAAGCCTCGATGACGTTCAGGCAACCCTCCACCGTAATGGCAAGCGGCTTCTCGATGTAGACATGCTTGCCGTTCTCGAGTGCGAGCAGGGCGTGCTCCTCATGCATGCAGTCCACGGTGGTCACGACCACGGCGTCCAGATCTCGCCGAGAGGCAAGATCGGCGGCGTTGTCGTGCACGTCGCAGGTAATGCCAAGCGCCTCTCTGGCGCCCTTGGCGCGCGGCAGATTGCTGTCCGCCAGGGCGACAATCTCCACTTCGTCTGCATGGGCCTTGACGAAGGTCTGCCCAAAGCAATGAATGCCACGACCGCCCGTACCAATGATCCCTACGCGCAATTTGCTCATCGCATTTCTCCGGAAACCGAGGGGCCGCCACGCTGGTCGGTGCCTCGTGATGGGTGTGCTCAGTCCATCCGGCTCAGCGGATTCTGCCGGTGGCATTCCTCAATCACGGCGATCTGCTGCCGCACCTGTTCGGGGGGAATCACCAATGCCGCACCCGTAGTCAGGGCATCATGCAAGTTGTTGTAGAAGACGGCCGCCATGGAGTTGAAGAGATCCTTCTTCTCCGCCGGCACATCCCAGCTTTCCTCGTGCATCTCCAGAGTGTCCTTGCAGTACGAGGGGCCGGGCAGGGGAGCACGCTCGAGCTTGAGTTCCGGGGCTTCCTTGGGCTTGTAGTACTTCCAGTCGAGATGGGTCATGTTGCCTGTCAGCCCACCATACTGGCCATAGAGTTGGTAGGTGTAGGTGGGATACGGCGCATTGGAGCAGACTTCGAGGTCGATGGTGGTGCGCCCTTCGGCGGATAGGATGATCTTGCAGAAGTCCTCTGCGTCACCATAGGTGTTCAGCCGGTCCATCTGGCACCAGACCTTGGGCATGACGTCACGCCCGATCAGGCCGAGGGCCTGGTCCAGGGGATGCGGGCCGGTGTTCAGGAGATTGCCGCCGTTGAAGCTCTGGAGAGTCTGCCAGTCGTACCGGCGACCGAACCCGTTGAAGGCGATCTTCGCCATGACGATCCGGCCGAGCACGCCGGACTCGATCACCTTGCAGACTTGCTCGTAGTAGGGCGCGAAGCGAGACTGCTGGTAGATGGCAAAGAGTTTGCCGACCCGTTCGGCGGTGGCGATCAGTTCGTCCACGTCGGCCGCCTTCCGGGCCAAGGGCTTCTCGCAGAGGACGTTGAAGCCGGCTTCGAGGATCTCTTTGGTGACCTGGGGATGCAGGTAGCTCGGGGTGGCGTTGACGATCAGGTCGAGGTCGTCACGCTTGAGCATCTCCTGGTAGTCCAGGTAGGAATCGCAGCCGTATTCTTGCTCGGCGCGTGCGCCACGATCCGCGAGAACATCCGCCACGCAGACGATTGTGTACTTTTCCGGGATGTTTTTGAGAAACTCCGCGTGTATATTCCGTCCACTGCGACCTTGGCCGATGATTCCTGCTCTCAGGGGGTTCATAATGGGGTCCTGGCTGTGAGTGTTAGAGTAGTTGGAGTACTCAAGGGGGAACTAGGGAAATGGCGGCGGTAACGTTACCTGCCTTTAGCGGGCCTGCAACAGGGATCCGCGTTTCTTGCTCCATTCGGCGGCCCGACCAAGGCGTGTCTCGGGGTGTGCTCTCGTCGCTGACCAGCAGGACGGCAGAAAAAAGGGCGCTGCCATGAGTGATTATGCTTTGCATCGTTGCCCGAAGGGAGTATAGTCCCCTTAGAAAGTACAGACATACTGGGAGAACAGACCTTTTTCTGATCTATCTGGCTAGCCGCTAGAACGTTTTTGTGCCCCGGCAGGCTCTCCTCCTCTCTCCTCCTCTCTCTTCTCTCTTCCCAGCCCTGCCGGGGTGCTTTCCCCCTCTCAGACAGTTTCTCGGATTTTGTCCCGCCTCTGGAACCCATGGCTTGAGCCGAAGTCATACAGAGTGTGAGACACCAAGGACAAAGTAGCACGAAGCGGACAGGCCAGACAGAAACATAGAATAGCTTTCCCACAATTTGCGTCCCGGCAGGCTCTCCTCCTCTCTCCTCCTCTCTCTTCTCTCTTCCCAGCCCTGCCGGGGCGCTCTCTTTTTGTTCGGGACGCGCCGCCTGTCGCAGACGTTCCCCAGATCGGCGCTGTCGCGCCTTCGCGGTGGAGACCACCGCATCTCCAGCGGTTCTGCCATGCCCATCCCAGCCCTGGAGATGCGCTCGTCCCCGAGCGCGGAGCCCGGAGGGCGACGG
>JABGQJ010000216.1 GCA_018648945.1 Victivallales bacterium | reverse complement strand
CTCGGTAAGGCTCGAAATCGTGTGCCCGACGAACTTGGCCGAGGAGATCGTCTCTGCCATTGCCAGTGAGGCCCACACCGGTCTCGCGGGCGATGGCAAGATCATCATTTGCCCGGTGGAGGATGCCCTGCGCATCCGTACCGGTGAGCGTGGAGATGAGGCCATCTGACCGTCGTGAGGGCTTCTCGGTCTGGGATGCGGTGATCCGTGGCAGCCTGACCCGTTTCCGTCCGGTTCTGATCACTACGCTCACGACCTTGCTTGGGTTGTTGCCACTGCTCATCTCGACCGGGGCTGGGGCCGAGATCCAGCGACCGCTGGCCGCAGTCGTGACTTTTGGCCTGGCCAGTTCGACGCTGCTGACGCTGATCGTCGTTCCCGCCGTGTACTGGCTCTTCGAGCGCAATTCCGGCGAGCTTACCTAAGTCACCACCAGCCGCGCCCGGCTTCACTTCGCCCGAATACCGAAGACCCAGTTGGGGTGGAGCGACAGCACGGGCGGCAAGGGCTCGTTCGGAGTGGGGCCGGATCGCTTCCTCTTCGGTACGGACTTCCCCATCTGCAATCCCGCCCTGCTCCTTCAGGGCGTGCTCTTCGAGCATCTCAGCGATGCGGAGCAGGAAGCGGTTCTCGGCGGCAACTTCCGCCGTCTTGTGGGGTGGAGAGAGAAGTAGGCAGGTGTGTTTTGGCACCGAGGCAATGACATGACCCGAATCATCTGCCAAGCGCTGCATGCGGTTGTTTTCCTGCTTTGGGTGGGCTGTCTCAGTTCGTGGTTTCGTCGCGGCTGTCCCGTGCCCAAGTGGGTACATGTCCTGGCGGGGGTCATGCTGATTGTCGGTCTCTTGGGCATCCCCGCGCTCGGCGTCTGGGACGTGCTCTCCTGGCGGATTGCGGGGTTCTGCGTCGTGATTCCCCCCACTGCCGTCTACGTCGGTTGGTTGTGGATGTTCGCGGGCCTGCCGGTGGCGGAGAAATGATGGTGGATGGGGGGGGGGGCGTGTCCGACACGCCCGGTAGCAGCACGCCATCCGGCCACGCTGAGGCGCCGACAACTCTCCTGCCAAGCGGTAACTCGACGGAACAGGCAATGCCTGCCGTAGGGGATAATGCCCAACGCGAATGCTATTTCCTACGGGCATGGTAGGAAAAGAAGTCTTGGTTGATTGAAATGAGAACGAATCTCAGTATAGTCTCTCTGCATGGGTTCACATACCGACAACCAACTGTCCCGGCTGCGCCTCTCCGCCCGCGGGCATATGATCTTGCGGGAAATCCTGCGGCAACCCGGGCACTTCACGGCCGAGGACTTGGTGCGCTGGGCGATGGACGGACCGGACCGAGTCTCCCGGGCCACGGTCTACCGAGTACTTGGCAGGCTGCTGGAGGAGGGGGTCGTGGACGAGGTACGTCTCGGTCACCCCGAGGCGGTCTACGAGTACACCGGTCGGCGGGATCACCACGACCACCTCGTTTGCGTCGTATGCGGTGCTGTGCAGGAGCTTGCCAGCCCTGAGCTTGAGGCCGCGAAGGAGAAGGCGTGCAAGGACGCCGGCTTCGTGCCCGAGGGTCACCACTTCGTTGTCTATGGCGCCTGTTCGGCCTGTCGTTGACCAAGTAGCCTCGGCGCCCGCCGAGTAGGCATCGCCGGTATTCGCCTGTCCGTCATATGCGACTGAGTCGCAGTCGCGCTATTCCCAACTCGTCACCCAAAGCTCCCCAAGCGGGGGGCACAGCTCCCAAACAGAGGTCAACACATGTCTCCAAGAACCGAGCCCCGAACACTCCCGTCCTGTCGTCTCTCTCTTGGCCTGGCAATCCTGGCTGCCACCTTGCTCTGGTTGCCCTCGGCCCAGGCCGACCGTCGCGACTACGTGTGGAACTACCAGTGGCAGACCATGCTACAGGGGAGGTTTGAGCTGGAGTGGTACTTCGACTACCGGATGAAGGACTTCGAGGACTCCGGCGCCGCCACCCATCGCCACCAGCTGGAGCTGGAGTATGGCATCACCGACCGCTGGGACGTGGCGGCCTACGCCGTCATCCAGGATCCCGATGATGGCACGGACACCGACTATGAAGTGGGCAAGATCAAGCTGCGGACGCGCTATCGCTTCGGCGAGGAGGGGCAATACTGGATGAACCCCTTGCTCTACCTGGAGTACCAGCGCGCCGTGGACGGATCCGGGGCCGACATCGGCGAGGTGAAGCTAATCCTCGATCGCAGTTTCGGACGCTTCGACACGGTCCTCAACTTCGTGTGGGAAGGACGTCTCGACAAGGGGGGGGACGACGAGTGGAAGGTGCTGGGGGGCGTTGGCTACCAGGTCTCCGAGGCGTTCCATGCTGGCATCGAGGCCGGCTACACCCATGAGGGCGCGAAGGACAAGCTCGCGGTCGGTCCCACGCTGGCTTGGACCTTGACCGATCGGATATGGATGGGGGTCGGCGTGCTCTTTGCGGTCGAATCCGACGCGCGCGACCTGGAAGCCCGATCCATTGTGGGCTTCTACTTCTAGCATCTCCATGCGGGCGTGACGCATGGCGTCGCGCCCGCGACCCGCACTTTGAGCTCGGCAGTGGACCACCTGGGTTTCCTCGTCATCGGCTTGACTCCTTATCGCGCGGCCACCACCGGCCGCTGCTCTACTTTAGCCGATGACCCGAAATTCGGGGGCCACCATAGCCACCATGCCAGTTGAGGAGTTCCCGGAAGTGTCCGTGGCGGTAGAACTTGTCGAATGCGATCTCGGAGCATTCCTGCGGCATATCGGGAGCCAGCATTCGCGGCGCACTCCGATCCGGACGCTGGTGCTCCAAAGCGGCCCGAAGAGCGTGTGGAAGGTCCGCGGACGGATGGAGCCGGGGGGGAGGCAGCGCAAGCGCCCCCTTCAGGACCGCCCGGACCTCGGCATCGCTGTAGATTTACGGGACATGGGCATCCGCGGGCCGCATGCTTGCCCGGGAGGACACCTATACCGACAATGGGCAGCGCGAGGAAACACGCCGCACGCATGCCCCAGATCAGCACGTAATCAGGGCGGCGGCGGTTCTTCTGGCTACGCGCGGTCTCCAGGAGCTTCTGGACTTCGTCGCGACCAAGATGCTGCCGTTCCTCGCTGGCCCAACGCTCCAGGTTCTAGAGGATGAAGAGCTCCGTGCGGGCAGGCGCGGCAGCGGGCTCGCCACTCGGCCGCAGCCGGGCTGTCGAGACCATCGCGGAACGCCCGTTCCCGGATCTTATCACACGTTGGCTTCATACGTCTTCCAGCGCTGGCGCAGCAATTGGACGGCGCGATGCATCCGCCACAGGGCCGTGCCCTGCGGGATGTCCAGAATGACGGCGATGTCCTTGAACGGCACTCGCCCGTCAATCCGCAATTCCACGACGTCTCGGATGTCCTTGGGCAACTCGTCCACCATCTCGCGGATCATGTGGCGGTCGTCCTTGGCGGTCAACGAACTGAGAGGGTTGCCTTCGGCGCGGGCCTCGGGCAACTCATGGTCTTCCCCTTGGATCTCGAACTTGCGGCGCCGGCGCTTATCAATCGCCAAGTTCCTCGTCACCCGGAAGAGCCACGGACCGACACTGTCGCAGATCAGCACGAGCGGCGGCTTGGAGATCAGCTTCAGGAACACTTCCTGGCAGACGTCCTTGGCCAGGTCGATGCTACCGATGTAGCGGGCAGCATAAGAGATCAAGCGCGTCTCGTAACGGCGGAAGAGCTCCTCGAAGGCCGTCGTGTCGCCCTCATGCATCCACTTGACAAGCTTCTTGTCGGTCGCCTCGCTCAGACGATCAAGTACAGCTTCGCCGGTAAGTAGATCAGAAGTCGTCGTTTGGGCAGGCACTTGCAGAGTTCCTTGGGAATATCTTGGGTTGCTCCGACAATCGACGAACGCTGTGAGAGGCACTTCTATTGACTGTTAGGCGGAAGACTCCACCGGCACGGTCCAGCCGTAGGGGTCGGGGGTGTCCCCGATTTGGATGGCCCGGTAACGGTTGTAGATCTCTTCGAACGCCGGGCCGCAACCCTCGCGGGGGCCGACCTGGATGGCTTTGTCGCCGCGCACGATCTCGTTCACCGGCGTGATCACTACGGCGGTGCCGCAAGCGGCCACCTCGGCGAACGAAGCGACTTCGCTGAACTCGATTGGTCGGACCTCGACCCGGTGTCCGAGGTCGGCGGCGACCTGCTGGGGGCCCTTGTTGGTGATGCGTGGCCAGGAAGTCGAGTGGGGATGGGGCAGTCAATCTGCCGATCCATGGGTTCCACAGAGAACTTGAAGGGCTTTGCACAAGGCCTGGGCTGGGTTGATCTGACCGGTCTTTTGACGCTGATGGTGTTCCGGACCGTATTCCTCGAACGGCTGAATGACCGGGCCAGCCACTGTCGGTCTGACTGCCCGCCCGCCGCAGTTTCACGCGGCCATCCTGGGGCAAACGCTTCTCGGCGATGTCCAGATTGGCCAGAATCTTGATGCGCGAGACAATCGCGGGCTGATACCGCTTCATCGTCGACGGCACCGGAGCGTCCTGTAACACGCCGTCGATCCGGTAGCGCATGCGGAACTCATCCTCGAAGGGCTCGAGATGAATGTCCGTGGTTCCGCTGGCGAATCGCGTCGGTAAAGATCTGGTTCACAAAGCGGATGATGGAGGCGTCGTGCGCGGCCTCTTCGAGATCCACCCCGAGGTCAGCATCGGCACTGGCGAACACGCCCCCGTCCCCCAGGGAGTCCAACCTGTCGGCGCCGATTGCCAAGCGGGTCTTCAGGGCCGCGCGCAGGGCCTCGTCGGGAACCAGCACGGGGACCAATTCCTCGCCGGCCTGGCGGCGCAGGGCATCCATTCCCTCGGTGCGGAACAGGGCCGATGTTGCCACCTCTATGCCTTGGCCCATCTGCCGGAGAGGCAGCAACTCCTCGCGCCAAAGCGTTGCCGCCGGGAAGCGCGCCAGCAGGGCAGCATCCGGCGACTCGTCGCGCAGATCCGAGTAGCGTACGCCGTACCGCTCGGCGGTCCAGCGCAGACAATCGCCCTCGCCATCCCCGGCGGTGTCGGCGAGGAAACAGGCGAGTCGCTCACGATCACTCGCGGCGACTCGCCCTTCGTCGATCAACGTGTCCAAGAGTTCTGTCATGGGTTCTCCAGCACAGCTTCCACAGCTGTGTCAGACTAGTCCAGAGCGCCCATCAGAACCAACTGCGCTTCTTGGCGCTGGGTCACGACCTTGCGGAGCTCATCCTGAGCCGCCTTCAGCTCGGCCTTCTTGACGGCGACATCCTTGCGGTAGGCTGCCAGTTTGGCCTTGATCTCGGCAGCGGGCGCTCCCTTGTTCTCCAAGGCCTTCGCCAGCGCTTCTTCCGGTGAGAGTTCCTTCACCTCGGCACCGGGCTGTTCGCCTTCGGCGCCACCCTCGCGGCCGCCACGACCGCCGCGGCGTCCACCCCTCATGCGACGCATGCCGCCGCCCCGCGCTTCGCGCTGCTTCGTCGTCACGTCCCTGACCATCGGTCCGAGGACCTCCCATTCCTCCTCGTTGGCCTCGAGCCTTTCGCGCAGCATCTTGTCGTAACGGGCCATCATCTCTTCCCGGTTGAGGCCGCCGCGACCGCCACGACCACCACCCTCGGGCCGACCGCCGCCGGCCTGTGCCATCGCTACACCACTAAGGGCCACGAATAGGACCAGACACAGACCCATCGCTTTCCGAACCATCTTCGCATTCATCATCGGACTGCTCCTTGTTGACTTGGCATTCACTGTGAACACCGCTTGGTTGGATTCTGTCTTCCGCGAGTCTTCACGGAAGTAGTGTTGGCAACCTCATTGCAGAGGCCATGCCAACCCACCCCCCAAGCACGGCCCGCGCGACCCTCGCACCCCATTTTGCGCGAATTGCGCTGCTGGCTGTGCTCCAGTGCGCAGAACTTGCGCACTGGAGCAAGGTCGTGTGTGCGGCCGGGCGTTCCCGCTGGTATGGTTCGAACGGCGACCGCCTGGCCTCGGGCTCACTCGGTGCGACGGCACGACCCACGCTTCGGGCCACTCCGAGATGCTGCCCTCCGCCGGTGGCGCAATCCCAGCCCACCCGCCGTCAGCAACCGCGCCTCTTTCTCCTCCAGCCACAGGTCCACCACATTGCCTATGCGCGGGCGAAGAGAGGGTCCAGATTCTTGGCGACGGTCCGTAAGGCAGTGACTTCCTCCGGGGCGAGTCTCGCCTCCAGGGATGCCACGTTGAGGGCGATCTGGAACAGCTTCTCATCGCCGGGGGGAATGGCTGAGGTCACGCCCTGGCCCAGCGCCCAACGCAGGGCGAGGGCCACAAGCGCGGGGTCATCGACGGGCTGGTACCAGCATTTGGGGTGGCTCCGTTCCTGCCGCTTCGTTCCCTTTGCCCACCGGGTCATGGCCATTGCCTTTAGCGCAAGCTGCCCCATCTGTTTTGCCGCCGCCGCCTTCAGCACTTCCTGGTCGAAGTTGCCCCGCTGGTGACATACGAAGTTGACCGGGTAGAGAATGGTGTCGAAGACGCCGCTCTCGATGGCCGCCAGGGCCTCGTCGTCCTGAGGTGTGCCCACCGGGGTCGCGGTGGCCATCTGTGCAACGTCCCTGCGCGCAACCACCTGGGGGGCCACCTATCGTTGCCTCCTTGCGCAGTTGGTAGTCCACATAGAGCCCGCATTCGCGCGTGTCGTGTTCGAAGGTCAGGGCGACATGATGCCACGCTCCATCGTCGATACGGGCACCGCTCGACACCGTGCGATTGAAGCCCGGCCCAGAGGCGCCTCCCTGGGTGTCGAATCGCACGGTAACCACTCCCTGCGGACTCACTGCCAGGCTCCAGCTCGAGCCGCTCCGCCTGCGTTTGCTGACCAGCAGGGCAAACCTGGCGACCTGCTTCTCGACGCGAACGAAGCACTCGACCGTCAAGGCGCGCTACCGGAAGTCAAGCGCCCTGCCACTGAAGCTGATCTCACCACCAACGGGAGCCAAGTTGGTGACCGCGACAGGGCCAAAGTAGGCCGAGCGTCGATTGCCCTTCAGGGCCAGAGAGTACGTACCGCCATCCCAGATCTGGTCGCTGACGACCTCATTCGCGTAGGCTGGCTTGCCTCCATTCTGGAAAACAGCGAGAACTCCCCCAGGCGCAAGCGCGTCGTCCTCGAAACTCCAGTGATGGACGGTTCCGGCAGCAACCGACACGGCAACGCCCAGAGACAGAACACAGAGTAGGATCTTCACAGATGGACTCCTTTCGGCCAGTTCACCTTGCTGTAGTTCAGAATCGCGCGCATTGGCGGGCATGGCGGAAGGCGATGCTCAAAGAGCCGCGTTTGGCGCGTAGGCCAATCGCGACCCATCCAAGCCGACTCAGGGCTCTAGGTACACCCAGTAGCCTTTGCCGCGTTGGAGCTTGGTGTCCGCGTCGAGCGGCACGTAGACCTGAGCTGCGGTGTCCCAGCACCAGACCTGGGCAATGTCCCCCGGGTTCGAACTGGACAAGGCGCTCACGGGGACCGTATCGGACACGCCGACGAGGTTCCACCCCGGTAGCAACTGGGGAACGGAGACGGGCGAGCGAAGTCCCGAGAGCGTCACTCCCGCCCGCCAGGCCGTCGTTGTTCTGATCCAGACCCCACGCCGGGCCGCCAGGTCACCATCGGCCGCAACAGGCAGGTAGCGTAGGGCTGGCGTGTCCCAGGTCCAGAGAGTGCCGTGAAGCAAGGGCGAGAGGGCGGCGTCCGCCAGCGAGGCCAGAAGGGAGGGCACCTCAAAGGGAGTGCTCAACAAGCTCCAACCGTCGCCGATGGTCAGAGCGACTTCATCGTTGACCCCCGGGAACTCGTACGCACCGATATCGGTCCAGGGCGTCTCCCCGGAACCACTGTCCGGCGTCGCCGGTTCATCCCGTCGCAGGCAGCCGATGCAATCTTCGGTTGGCGAGTTGGTCGCCGATCCCGCATCGATGCAGATGCTGCCCGCGCCCAGCCGAAGCCCGTCGTCCAGGGTCCACAGAATCCCGTCCACCCCTTCGGGCGAGATGCTGACGATGCCTGGAGCGTCCGACACGACGCAATCCACGAACGCCGCGTCGCTACCGAACTCTTGGGCGCTGTCGACGAAGCAGTTCGTCAGGCTGCCTCCGGCAATGGGGCCAGCCCATTCACCCCCCAGAAACACGCAGTTTCTGGCGGTTGCCTCATTCCCACCGAGATGGGTCCAGATCGGCGACTCGCCCCCGCCCGTATTCAGGAATGTGGAGTTGCAGACGGTGGCATCGGTGCCGCTGATCGCCGCCTGCGCGACATCCCAGAACAGACAGTTTCGGACACTGACATCGGGTGCGCCAGCGGTCCCCACAATCCCCTTCTGCGCCTCGGCCAGAGCACAACTCTCCACGACCAGATTCTGGGCGCAACGCAGCAATTCCGGGGCCCCGCGAAGCTGGCAATGGCGCAGTTCAGCCTGGCCCTCAGGCGCATCGGTCAGCCCGCCCACGATCTGCAGACCGTCGAGCACGCTGCCTTCACGAAGCACTACCAGAGGGCTATCGGACCGCAACCCGGCTGGGGGTGAGAGAATGGTCTGATTGTATCGCCAATCGCGAGCGGTCAAGAGCGTCTCGGCACCGCTGAACCCAGCGAAAACCCATACGTAGGCAGGGATCTCGACCGTCTCGCCGTACACGCCGGCGGCAATCCACACTTCGCTGCCCTGTTGCGCGCCCGCCATGGCCTCGGAGATGCTGCCGAACGCGGTTTGCCAACTGCTGCCGTCCCCGCCAGCGACCGCCCGGCTATCCACGTAGAGTAGAGCGGTAGGCTCGTCTCTGACCGCCAGCGTGCCGGGCTGGGCAGTGAGCGTGTAGGAACGCTGGAGTTCGCCCTGGAAAGTCGGCGTGATGCCATAGTCCCCCACCGGATCGCCCTCAGTGGCGGGACAGGCGAACGATACGGTGATCCCCAGATCGCCGAACGCGTCGCCATTGACCAGCCCGGTCAGCGTGAACTCGAATGCCGGATTCGGATGTCCGGGCCGCCGCCGCGAGTCAAGAGCCCGCACGGTGATCGACACAGGATGTACGGTGAGAGCACCAGCCACGTATTGGGTGAACGCGTAGTTTGTGTCAGCCCCGCCACTCGGCGTCAGTACCGAGTCGAGCACGACCGATCCGGCGGCGACCGTGGGCAACACGTCGACATCCGCTGCCGTCTCGCCAGCGGCCAGACCGGTCAGCGACACCGTGAACGGCGGGATCGCCTGGCCGTAGGTGAATGCCGCGTCATCGGCGACGACCACGAGGGACCGCTTGGTGACCGTGAGAGTCCTCAATACGTCCAGCGCCGGCTCGAAGTCTGCCGTGCCCGGCTGGGAGGCGGTGATCGTGCAGATGCCGACCCCAACCACGGTGATTGTCCCGCCCGCCACGGTCGCGACCCCGCCGTCCGAAGAGGCGAGGGTCACGGAGAGTCCGGAGTCAGCCACGGCCCCGGCGGCGAATGGGCTGTCGCCATAGGCTTTGGTGGGCAGCTCAGGGAAGGTCAGGGCTTGGCTGTGTTTGGTGACTGTCAAGGTCGCCGTTAGCGACCACGTGTCGCCGTAGTCATTGGTGACACGGCACCGGTAGTCGCCCGCGTCTGCCCAGGCCACCTCAGTCAGCGACAGGACAGCGGCATTGGCACCGGCCAACTCCGTCACGCCGCGATACCACTGGTAGCTCAGTACGCCTGCCCCGGAACACTCGACCGTGAAGGCCGCATCATCGCCGAACGCCACAGTCACTGGGACCGGCTGCGTGTTCATGATGGCGGTTGCCTCCGTGAACAGCCAGACGCCCTGCTCCGCGTCGCCGCTCACGCTGACCAGCAGGTCGGCTCCCGAGACGGCGTACCTGGCATCGCATTCGTCGTACTCCGTCCCGACCGACACTCGGGACACTTCGGTGGGAACGCCCCCGACCAGCCGCCAAACGCTGGCGATGTGCCGGCTTTCCCAGTCGTACCTCAGGACCTGTCTCAGCCCAACCACGAGCGTCTGCCCATCCACCGACATGGGCCCAACGACTCCGCCCCGAGGCTCCACCACATCCTCGCTTGCCTGGCAGCTCCAGGACCCGTCGGGCTGCTCGGCATAGAAGAACAACCCTCTGTTGGCCGTACTCACTGCCAAGAGGCCTCCGAAGACCTCCATGTCACTCACCGACCACCAGTAGCCGGCGTTCGGCCCCGAGGGCCTCGACAGGATGGTCGCCTCCGACCACACGCCGCCAGCGTTCGCGAAGAGCAGGATGCTGTCCTCGCTACTGGTGCCCCCGGCGAAAAGGCCGTCACCGTTCAGGCAGAGCACAGCCCCAAGACCGTCGAACTCACCCGCGGACAGCAGTGTCTCCTGGAACTCCCACACCCCCTCGGCAAGGTCGTAGACGCATACCGCCCCGCGATTCTGATCCCCCTCGACATCGTGGCCCGGCGCGCCAACCGCGAGGCGTCCGTCTTGCAGAGAAACGGCATACCCAAAACGGGCACCATCGTCGCCGCCAAGCGGACTTGCCAGAGTCTGCTGCAGACTCCACGTGCCCGCCGCAAATTGGTACAGATAGCAGCCCTGCCCTGCCCCTACAACCAGCCAATCACCAGCGACGGCAAGGCTCTCGCCGTCCCCAAGGGGCACTTCGGGGGCTGGCAGCACCTGCGTCAGCAACATGAAGCAGCTCGGCCTTGGTCTGATCATGTACGCGGGCGACCAGGCGCAGAAGCGCCTGCCGACGAGCTGGATCAACGTGAGTGGC
>JABGQJ010000215.1 GCA_018648945.1 Victivallales bacterium | reverse complement strand
TCAGCCCCGCGTATTCCTGGAAGAGGCCAATCGCCTCGACCAACGTCACCTGCCGTACATCACTCACAATCGCCATCATCTACTCCTTGTTATTGGTCTCGAAGAGCGGAAGCCCCTCGGTTACGTCTTCCGGCGCGAACGCGATCCGCAGCTGCCGGTTCACCTCGCTGCACCAGATTCGGTAGGGATGGTACTTGCGCTCGCCGTATGGATACGCATCACGCAGCGCCCGCCGGACCTCGCGCTTCGTCTCGCCCTGGTGCTCCGCGATCACGGCCGCGATGATGGGCCGTGCATGGTCCCGCCAAGTACCCATCCTACGCCACCTCCTCGTCGTCCCAGCTCCCGCCCCGTTCCCGGAGCGCCCTGGCCAGCCGGAGGTGCAGTGCCGTCAGCTCCACGCCCTCCTCACGCGCCACCGAGGCCGCCTGGCGCAGATCCTCGCAGAGCGTCCGGAGGCGTCCCTCGTTGCTCTTGGCCACCGCCGCGCAGAGCTTGTAGATCTCCGGCGTCGGTTCCACCCCGCCATACAGCCGGATCATCTGCTCCACCTCGACCTTGAACACCTTGTCCGGCGGGATGATCACCCGGTGGGAGATCCGCCCCACCCACTGCTCCAGGATGTCGGCCTGCGCCCCGTGCGTCATCGCGCCCCACGAACTGTGGGTCAGCACGATCACCACCGCGCAATGCTCCTCGTCGAACAGATCGCGGGCAAACTCGAGCAACGGCTCCCCCGCCTTCCGGCTGTCCTTCAGCGTATGGGCGCCCTCGTCCAGGATCAGGATCTTCCGGCGGTTCATCGCCTTGTGGATGCTGTCCTCCATCGCCGTCGTGTCCTTGCGCCGGGTGCTCATCCCCATCGCCTTGGCAATACGCCGGACCAGCTTCGCTCGCGTGCAGCTCGACGGGATCCGCACGTAGACGCTTCGCCCGTGGTTGTTCTGCTTCGCCCACTCCAGCAGCGTCGCCGTCTTGCTCGCCCCCGTGGGACCGCAGACCAGCACCGCCGCCGAGTAGTCCCGCGCATAGTCCAGGGCTTCCCAGATCCGTTCCGTAACCGGCGTCTTCCCGAACTCCGTTACCCGGCCTTCCGCCAGCCGCCGCTTCAGGTTTGCCACCTGCTCGGAGAAGTTCGTCAGCCCCGCCGGATACGTCCCGCGCCAGACCCGGTAGATCGTGGTCCAGTCCATCCCGAGCAGGTCCGCCACCGCATCCGGATCGCCCTCCAGCTCGCCATGGGCATAGCCCCACAGCCACTCGACCAGTTCTGCCTCCGCCTCCGTCGCCCGCCCCTCGGCCCGGTACTTCACCAGCGCCGCCTGGAACTGCTCCAGCGAGATGTTGATGTTCTTCTTACTCATCGTCGTCGCCCTCTTGCTTGCGTGCTCTATGTAGCGCCGCCTGGAAGCTGGCCAGGCTCATGCCCCCGCCATCTTCCGCCGGCCCGTCGTCCTTTACCTGCCGCGACCGGTTCAGCTTCTCCCGGTACTCCGCCAGCTCCCGCGCCTCTGCCTCGTCTATACGCGGCTTCTGCAACCGCTCTGCAACCCCGTTTCCGGGAGCCTGCACGGCGTCTGCATCCTGTCCCTTCGGCAGCGCGAACCCCGTATGCGTCTCTCCCTGCCGAGCGATCTTCCGCACGAACGTGTGACCAGGTCCCTTCACCGACCTCACCCGCCCCACCTCCTCGATCTGGTAGGGCTTCGAGAAGTCGATCTGCAGGATCTCGATGGCGGCCAGACCAACCAGCCCCCCCGTGCTCTCCTGCACCGCCGCCTCGAACGCCTGCCGATGCAGCTCCTGCTCGCGCAACAGCGTGGCCAGCACCGCCTTCTCCTCCGCCGTCTCCGCGATCGCCGCCGCCTGGGGGATCAGCTCCAGCTCGGTGATCGGTTCCCCGTCCAGCTTGCACGCCCAGGCCCGGCCGTGCAGACCGTCCACCCGGATCACCACCTTCTGCCCGATAATCGACCACAGCTTCCGCGACTGGAAGAACAGATTGCTGATCCGGATCGAGCCGCCAGGCCCCACCGTCCGCACATCCACCGGCAGACAGAGACCCAGCTTCAGTTGCCCGATCGACAGTTGCGGTCCGCCGGGTCCCGCCGTCCACACCTTCGCCGGGGTCTTTCCGTCCAGGATCTTGCCCTTGTTCGGCCGGGCGTGGTACGCCGGCAACCACTCGCGGAAGAAGGCCACCAGCTGGCCCAGCGTCGGCAGCTCATCCGGATTGCCGTGGTAGTAATGCGCCTTGTCCGGCCGGGCGGAGGGAGTGTTGCCCGTGTAGCTCGGCCAGACCTTGGCAAAATGCTCGCAGAAGATCCCGAACAGACGCTCGATCGGCTTCGCCCGCCCATTGTACGGCTTGCTCCGGATCACCCGCGTCACGCCCAGGTCAGGCAGGCACGTCAGTTCGGCACCCGTGGGAGATACGTACGGCGTCCCCAGCCCCATGGCCAGGAAGTCCTTGCCATTGTCCGTGTAGAGCGTCGTGGCGCAATGCATCCCATTGCGCCAGATCGCGTCCAGCAGCGTCTGCATGACCACCAGCGTATTCGGTTCGTCCATCCGGATAGCCCAGCCCAGCAACGCCCAGCTCTTCGCGTCCATCCATCCAGTCAGCCAGGGCCGGTCCGCCTTCCATCCACCCTTGCCGTCCGGGATCTTCACGAAGATGTCGCAGCGATGATGGTCCGCGAACCAGCACTTGTTCGGCGCCACCTTGCTCCAGTCCCGGTGCACATGCCCGATCAGGCGATTCAGCGCGTGCACCTCGCCCTTCCGGGCAAACGCAATCTGCGCCGGGGAGGCATGCTCGCGATACCACCGCTGTACCTGCGAGGCACTCGGGATCTCGTTCGCCGGGATGTTCGACCGCCTCGCCGCCACCTCCATCAGCCGATGGGCGTGGGCCAACTTGATGCCGCTCTGCTCCTCGAAGATCCCCGCCAGCACCTCCCAGCACAGCGGGTCTCCCGCCCGCCCCCGCTCGCCCCGCGCGTATCGGGGCATCAGCCCGGCCACATTGTCCCAGTTCGGCCTGCCGTTTGCGTGCGTCCCCAGCAGAGTCATCCAGTTGTTGTAGTTGCTCCGCGCCTTCTTGGCCGTCGCCAGCTTCTTCGCCCCGAGGATCTCGTAATCGTCCCGATGCAGGATCACAATGTGCTCGCACGCCTCCCGGATCGATTCGCACTCACCGTCCTTCAGATGCTCCTGGACCGACTTCAGAAACCGCCACCTCTCGTTCGCTTCCCGCCCGTACTTCGGTGGCGGCCCGCCCGCCGGCTTGGCCCTGACCAGTTCCAGCGCCTCGCTCTTCGTCACCGGCTTGGCCGGCAACTGCGGCTCGCGCAACGCCGGCAGAGCCACCACCACCGCATCCAGCCCCGTCACCTGCCGGCTGTCCGGCACTGCCGGCAGCGTCTCGGTCTTGGCCTCGGCCTTGGGTTGGGCAAGCAGGTAAGGCATCGCTACTCCGTGATCCCCGTCTTCTCCGCGATCGCGTGCCGCGTGTGCACCAGGAGCGCCTCGAAGTTCTGGGCGAAGGGGGCCAGGTCGGCCGCGCTCGCCTCCTCGGCCATCCGGTCCAGCGCCGCATTGGCCACGCAGAGCGACCGCGTCAGCGTCGCCGCCGTCCCCGGCAGGTCCACCCGGTGCAGCCGTTCCTCCACCTGGTGGTACAGCTCCTCGCCCTCCGGACACTCCACCTCCCCGAACAGCACATCCAGAAAGTCGGCCTGGTGCTTCGGCGGCTTCGGGTCCTTGCCCCCCTCCCCCTCCAACTCGATGGCCGGCTCTCCCGCCGCCTCCAGCCAGGCATTCACATGCTTCCGGACCGTGGGCACCGGCAGTTCCTGCACCGCCACCCGTTCCAGGAACCGGGGCAGCAGATGGTCCGGCAGCCGCGCCACGCAGATCAGCTTGCCGAAGGCCAGGCTAAACAGTGTTTCATTGAAACACACTTTAAGGGAGCGGATCAGCAGGTCTCCCACCTGCCCCATATGGTGGATATGGTTCGCGTTCCCATACTCCTCGTAATTCGTCTTCACCCATTCCACCCAGGGCGACTTCCGGCCACGGCCCGTTGCCGCTTCCGCCAGCTCCGGACACTGTTTGGCCGCCGCGATCGCGACCCAGCGGATCGCTGCCGCCGCTTTCTCCACCCGCCCGCAGGCCAGCAGCAGCTGCGTGCAGCCTTCCAGTGTGCTCGGCACCACCCCGCCCCGCGCCCGCTCCATCAGCGTCATGCTCTCGAGCGTCAACTGTCGACTATCGTCGTTCATGTGCGTTTCGTCTCCACGTGTTCGCCATCGTCGATGGCGTTGAAATGCCGCTTGGGGTGTTCGCCCTCCTCGAATTCGAGGAGGCAGAGATTGGCCACGTCCACCAACAGTTCCAGATTGCCCGTCTCCGCATACTGCTGGAGTCGCCGGGCCATGCTCGGCACGCGGTCATAGGCAGGCTTGCCGACCGCATGCAGCCGTCCATACCGCATGGCCCCCATGGCCAGCCGGTTCCGCATCAACTGCTCGAACTCGGGAGACCACTCCGACCGTCGCAAGTCGGCAATCGAGGCGGTGCCGAGATCGACGCCAGCCCGGCGATGCACGTCGGCTCTGAGTTGGTCATGTACAGAGTTCATCCATCCCCTCCCACACACGCGCTGCACAGATCCCACTCCACCCAGTGGCAGGCCTCGCCCGTCCGCTCGATGCAGCCCTGGCAGTCCCCGTCCGTGCACCCGCAGACCCGGCACTCGCGCACCAGCCGCTCGAGGTACGGGCAATTGTCCGCCGGCTCGTCGCAGAGCCAGCCGCACAGCCAGGCGCTACAGCCGAGGCATGGCTCGCCCGACTCCCGCCGGATGTCATCGATGCACTCGTCCCGGCACGCCCTCATAGACGCCTTGGCCCTCTCCATCCAGCGCTCCACCAGGCCAAGCCCGAGGTACGCCACCACCCCCAACAACCCCATGTTGATCCATAGCCATGGGTCATTCATCATCTTCTGTCTCCTTCGTGCCGTTCGTGCCGTTCGTGGCTTCCCCCTCCGGCTTCCCCGGCGTATACGGGAACAGCACCTTGGTATCGATCCCCCTCACCCTCGCCGCCTCCGCCCGGATCCCATCGATGATCATCATCTCGACCATCGCCCGGCGGATAAAGGCCGCGCGGCTCTCGCCCGTCGCCTCCACATGCCGATCGACGATCTCCACCAGGTCCAGGGGCGTGCGCACCTTCACCGTCACATCGCGCTCCAGCCCCAGCAACGCCTCCAACTCCGCCCGTTTGTGGCCACAAATCGTGCTCACGCTGTCAAATCCTCCGCGTTCTGCCTAACCCCGTCTTCCCAGGTCACCCACATTCCCTGGCAGTCTCCATCCAACACCGCCTGCACTCGTGCGCCGGCCAACCCATCGGCGAGATCCAGCGCCAGCCCGCCGCGCTGCGTGCCCGGCTTCGCGCACCGGCGGATCCCAACCACCAGGGCCGTCATCGTCACCGGCAGCTCCCGGAGCTTGACCGTCTGGAGCACGCGCCCCCGCTTGCGCTGGGAGAGGAGCACCAGCCCCACCCGCCGGCACTCGCACTCGAGCTGGTGCGCGCCATAGACCTGCTCCAGCGCCTTGCCGATCGCCAGGCTCTCCGCCGGCATCAGCTCCACCTCGACATGGGTGACACTGCTCGTCAGATTATCCGTCCGCGTCCTCACTCGCCCGCCTCCAGCAACTCCGTCCGAGTCTGTTGCAGAGTCGCCACCGCGTCGAGATACGGCTTCGCCCGCCCCATCAGCAGACCGATGGTCTGGGAGATCATATAGACCGGACCGTCCGGCTCCGTCCCCGTCGGCGGCAGCACGCCAACGTCCGCCGGCCGGGACTCCCGGCCCCGCATGTACGCCGCCATCAGGTGGCAGGCATGCCTCTCCACCCGCCGCCTGAGCTCCGCGTCCATCGGCATCCCCTTTGCCAGGTCCGCCACCAGGTCCTCCGGCAGCGCCACGCTCCCGCCCTGGATCTCGCTCTCCACCCCCGCCACGATCTGCCGCGCCAGCTTCGCGATGTCCTCCCCCCTGGGCGCGCCGAGCACCAGCTCGGCATCTTCCGTCCCGGCGGCCCCCGCCCCACTGGGTCCACTGTCCCCACTCGGTCCACTCCGTCCACTTCCCTTCCCCTTCTTCGGTCTCCGCCGTGCCCGGCTCACCAGCTCCCCCCTGGTCGTCGTCGCGGCCATCGCCAGCCGCTTCGCCGCCGACCGGTACGAGGTAGGCGTATGCTTGCACCCCAGCTCCTTGTTGGCTTCTGCCAGCGCCTCTTTCAGCAGACGTCCGTGATTGTCCACCAGGTCGATCACCCGGCCCACGAACTCCCGCCAATGATCATCCGTCCGATTCGGTCCCGTCGTATGCTTCGTCATCGATTTGCCCTCAGTTTCAGGTTCTGGTTTCGTCTCGATCTTCGTCTTCCCCAGGACCGCCACATCATGCGAGGCCCACAGCACCGCCACCAGGCCCGTGTCCAGATGGTGGTCGCCCTTGCCATCGTCCGCCGCCACCCGGTAGCAGAACTCCGCCGGCTGGCTGACGATGCGCCCCGTCCGGCGGCCTTCCCCACCCGGCCGGCAGAACGCGATCCGCGTCCCCGCCGGCAGCGTGCCCACCAGCGTCCTGGAGACCTCATGCTCCATCTCGCACGCCGGCTCCCCGTCCTTGTCACGCTGCGAGCACGCAGCGATCCGGTCCGGGTGGTCCGCCACGGGCGCCATGATCTGGCCATATGCACCCATCCTACAGCCCTCCCGCAAACAGCAACGGATACGCGTCGACCACCAGCGGGTAGGCCGCCACGCAGAGCAGCACCGGGATCGCGCACAGGAACCCGAACCCGAGCAGATCCCCCGGCTCCCAGTACGATCGCCGCCCCTCCCACGCGATCTCCCCGACCCAGACCAGCATCCGGATCGCCGCCACGATCAGCACCCCCGCCGCCATCAGAAGGATACCACCAGCCATCATGCTACTGCCCCCGTTTGTAGTTCAGGCTTCAGCCTGCTCCCCGTCGTGCCCGTGACTACGGGATCCGTGCTGTCCGGATGCAGGATCGCCTCCGCCCACTCGCGACCTTCCTGGGCGATTTCCGCCCGCTCCCCGGCCGTCAGGCAGCTCTCATGCACCCAGCCATCGGCCGTGTACTGCATCGCGCCCATGATCGCCACATCGCAGCGCTCGCAGATGGTGATCCCCATCCCCGCCAGATCCATCGCCGCCGCCGCCCCGGCCGAGCAGTCCAGCCGCGCCTCGAAGTGCGCCTCCAGTTCCTCTGCCGAGGCACATTCCACTTCGCACACCGGGCAGCGATAGACAGTCACCACTGCCGCCGGCACTGCCGCAGGCCCTGAGCTTGTCGAAGGGGTGTCCATTTCCGTGTCCCTCTTTGCTTCGTGCCGTCTAAAGAGAACGCGCGCACGACACGCGCGCCCTCGCGAAATCCCTACGCCGCAGCCGTGCCGCCCTCGGTCACACCCGAGACCTCCGCCTCCAGCTTCCGCATCACCGCAGCCCACTGGGCGTCCCGCGCCAGCCGGTGCAGCTCCGCCAGCAACGAGTGCAGGCGGGAGTTCTCCGCCTCCAGTTCCGCCACGCCCACCGGCGCGTCGGCGCCCGGAGCGTCGGCAAGTTGCCGGCCCTTCTCCCCGTCCAGGGGAAGGGACAGCTGGCCGTGGGCTTCAGCCCGCAATTCGTCCACTTCCGGGGCGATGCTGCGCAACGTGCGCGCCGTCAGCCCATTCAGATCCTGCAACGTCGCCAGCAGCTCTTCCATCTTCTTGAGTCGATCAATCATTGTCAGTCTTCCCACAGTTCGTGATACGTCATATTGCACACAAGCGCGAGGATATGTTGCACGCCTACGTGCTTCTTCCGCCCCGCGATCACATGGCAGACCATGCTCCGGCTCACCTTGGCCTTGCGGGCTGCCCACCCTTGCGTCCTCTGCGCCAAGTGCAGACGATCCAGGATCAGCTGCCGCCGTCTGAGTTGGTCGTTGAGCGTCGCCATTCGCTTGATTCTCCAGCTGTTCGTGGTATGGTCTACATGTTGACCACACAACAAAATAGGCCGAGAGAGCCTAAAACACAAGCCGATAGCCTAAGAAATATGCAAATGACAGACAAGAAGACGGAGGGTGCCCGGCTACGAGAGATCCGGGAAGGCCTCGACATGACGCGCGAGGAGATGGCCGCCCGCCTCAGCGTGAGCCAGTCCACCATCCGCAATGTCGAGAACGGCCACCAGCGTATGGGCGTACGGACGTTTGCCCACGCCGAGCAGATTTACGCCGACGAACGCTACGAGTCCCCATGCCCTGCCCCTCCCGAGGTGCGTGATGCACCGCATGTCTTTCTCTCCTTCAGGCACGAAGACGCGGCGGAACTGGCGACAGTTCGTACAACAGCTCTGGAATACATGGTGCTGTACGCGCTTGCGGATGCGCAGGACCCGTCAGTCCAACTGGCCGCCGACGCCATGGCCAAGGTTCTGAACCAACCCGTGGAGGTCGGGTTGGCCACGATTATCGCTCGGCGCGCGAAAGAACACTGCCGAGCGCTCAAACCCACCAAGTAGACACCCACCACCACCCCGCCGCATGGAAACCCATGCGGCTTCTTTTTGCCGCCCGGCGGCTTGACGAATAAGCTGCCAGCCTATAGAATAAGCCCGTAGCCGCCCACCAACACCCCAGCGGCGATGGCCAATCGGCCATCTCAGAGAGCACAGCCGGGGACCGGGCGCCGAGGGCAGGGCGATGGGACAGCGGGACACAAGACCAGACCAGGGCACCCCGCCCCGGTCCTTCGTCGTGCCCGGATTCCCACCCCTCCCTCTCACAACTCTGTCAGTGTTCCAGCGCCAACCCGGAGGGCCCCCCGATGAAGTAGCGAACCACAATCGGGCGGGGGAATGTCCAACTCAAACAAGCACCCCCGCCCGTCCGCTACTCAATCCGGCCCCCGCACTGATCCAACGTCCAATCCCGCAGCGCCTCCCAGCGCTTGCGCGCCTCCTCGCCGTCGGAATGGTAGTCGTGTCCCTCGGTGGCCTCACAGCAGAGGCCGGCGAGAGCCTCGTACATTCCCGCCGGCAACTGCGCCCGCCGCAACGCCAGGCTGCTCTCCAGCCGGGGGGCCATGGTGGCCGCGACATCGCCGGGCAGCCGCCCCTTCTCCAGCCAGCCGACCGCTTCGCTGCTGATTCCGTAGAACGCGCTCATGGCCTTGCGCAGCAGCGCGTCCCGGCTGACCCGCCGGTTCCTCCTGCGGTCCAGGTGGATCTGTGCGACCAAGAGGATGCCGCCAGCCAGCAGCGCACTGTATGTCGCTACTACGAATGTCATGTAGGTATCGGACATCGTCTGCTCCTTGCCACCGTCAATGGCATTGGCTTCGCCGTCGGCCTTCTTCCGTTCCTGCTGTACATGCACCGGCGGAGGAAACGATAGCATGACCCACCCCACCCCACAACACTTTGGAGCCGGCGGGCCTCTCCCCGATGCCATCATACGCCGACCGGGATGTCTACCGGTATCGCCCGAGGGACGCCTCGGGAGTGGTTCACCCCGCCTGTACAGCCAGGCAACCCCGTTTCCCCTGGTCGGAGGCCAGCTCCAACACCAACCCAATAGCGTCAGCCCAGCGCGCGCCCCGCGTCCGCTGGCAGCAAACTTGCGATCTGGGAGCCCACGGTCCTCCGACCTTTTCCTCTTCCCCCTTGGCGTCCTTGGCGCCTTGGCGGTTAGTCCCTCCCTTCCCTGCCGGCGGGTCCCTCGCACCGGGTCTCCCTCCCCGGTCGGCGTGCCTCTCTCTCACGCCAGCCCGCCGGCAGGGCTTTCAGTCTTCCAGAATTCAGCAGTCAGTAGCGCAGGCTCCCGCCTGCATAACCCCAAGACAAGGAGTCCCCGCCCGATGAAACGAACGAGATGGCCTGTCGTCAGCTGGATCCCCGCCCTGCTCTTCATGCTCCTGCTCGCCATCAGCAGCCCCGGCTGCACGCGGCAGGGGATGACCATCCAGGATCTGCGCCTGCCCGTCCCCCCCGCCGTTGCCGTCCTGGGCGACGGCGAGACCCTGGCCCCCCACCCCTACGTCCTCGTGATCGGCGCGCAGTTCGTGCTCCGCCCCGTGGCCGTGGAAGCCGTCAACCCCGTCACCTCGGCTGCGGTGCAGCTCACCGACAACCTGGTGCCTGTAGGTGGTGGATCCGGCGAGCTCGTGGATCAATCTGAAGGCCAGCGCCGCGCCCAAGCCGACATCATACAGAATCAGCAGGCCAAATCCCCGCCCGGCGATACACCCACGGGCGCCACTTCGGCCGCAGACCTGCAGAACCCTTCACCGGCCGACGCCAAGACCGTCAGCAAGGAGATCCCCGCCGCCCCTGGCGGGGACTAGCGACCCGCTATCCCCCGAGCGCGAATAGCGCCAACCGGGGAGCGGGACGGCCTGCGCCGAAATCGCCCCGCCCCGCTCCCCACTTGGAACTATCTGCACCATACCACACGCGGATCCCCCATGACCGACGCCATCGTCCCGATCATCATCTCCAGTCTCGGCACAGCGTCAGCCTTTGGCGTCGTCGCCACTTTCCTGCTCAAGCAGCAGGCCAAGGCCACTGCAGACCGCCTCGCCGACGCCGAAGCCGGGGCGAGGGAAGCGGTCGCCAAGGTCGCTACCCTCCGAGACGGTGCCGTCAAGCGCGTTGCCGACAAGCTCGACAAGCACGTCGCGAGCGACAAGTCGCAGACATACGGGACCAAGCTGGACAGCATGGCCGGGCAGCTCAAC
>JABGQJ010000214.1 GCA_018648945.1 Victivallales bacterium | reverse complement strand
AATTGCCCCAATGGGGCTTGTCCGGGAGCCATTTCGCGAGACTCATCACGTCGGCGTCCGGCGACTTGATGCTGGTGACCAACATCCACAAGAGTGGAGCCAGCATGGAGATGCCGACCCCGATCAGGAAGACATAGGACAGCCCGTAGACGATGCGCCGGGCATGCTGATCGGCCACCCTAGACATAGTTCACCTTCTTGCCGCCAAACTTCCAGTTGGCCAGCGTCACCACGAATACCAGGCCAAAGAGAACCACCGAGATAGCGGCGGCATAGCCCATGTTGAACCACTGGAAGGCATGGTTGTAGATGTAGTAGCTGATCGTGCTGGTGGCTCCGTCCGGCCCCCCCTGGGTCATCACGTACGCCGCCTGGAAGCCGCCCTGGAAGCCGCCAATGACGCCGGTGATGAAGATGAAGAAAGTGGTCGGGGTGAGCATGGGGAAGGTGATGTGGCGGAACTGCTGCCAGGTGGTCGCCCCGTCGATCTCGGCGGCCTCGTAGAGCTGAGGGGGCACGCCCTGCAGACCCGCCAGGTAGAGAATCATGCTGGTGCCTCCCATGGCCCCCCACAATCCCATGAGCATGATCGAAGGCTTGGCCCAGTGGTAGCTCTTCAGCCACAGAGGCCCCCTGATGCCGACCAGCTTGAGTACACTGTTGGCCAGACCAAACTCCGGATTGAAGACCCACATCCAGAGCAACATGATGCCAATCCCGGAACAGATCGTGGGCAGGTAGAAGACGGTCCGGAAGATCACCCGCCCCTTGATCTTCTGGTTCAGGACGATCGCCAGGAAGAGGGATGCTGCCATGCAGATGGGGATGTTCATCATCAGGAAGAAGGTGTTGCCCAGGAACTTCCAGAAGCGAGGGTCATTGCAGTACCAACCTGCCTCGTCGCTCGAGATGCCGAGGAGGTCCACGAAGTTGCGCAACCCCACGAATTGGGGCGGCTGGAACAGGTTCCACTCGAACAGGCTCAAGCCGAAAGCCGCCGTAACGGGAATCAGCGTGAACACCAGGAACCCGGTCATGTTCGGGGCCAGGAAGGCAAACCCAGTCAGATTGCTGCGCCGCTTACCGCTCATCGCTTGCGCCGTCGTTTGCGTTTCAGGTACAGATTGATAGCCTTCTCCGCCTTGGCCATGGCATCTTCGGGCGTGGCTCGGTGCGCCGAGACGCCACTGGACGCGCTGGAATACAGCGACATGATCTCTGAGAGATTGGCAATGCGTGGCGTGGGGTACAGGGAGTCGCGCGCCTTGTAAAGCGCCGCCCAGTTGGCGGGCGGGCCTTTGAACTCAGCCATGTACTCCCGCGCCACCCGCTGGTTGGGAGGCAGGCCGCGCTGCGCCATCGTCTTCTGCACCTTATCGGCGAAGAACTCCTGGCAGAGCAACCACGATTCCTCCGGATGGGGCGTATCCACGGAGACCAGAATTGCCTGGCTGGAGGCCCAATGACCACGCTGTTTGACGGTGGGCATGTTCACGATATCCCAGTCCATTCCCCCGCATTTCTCCACCAGGAACGGCAGGTTCCAGGTATACATGGTCATCATTGCCGCCTTGCCCTGCCGGAAGTAGGCATACGTGTCCAAGCTCTGCACATCGCTATCCTCGGGCAGCGGCGACACCTTCCACTTGTCCGCCAGATCCATGCCAACCTGGAGAGCACGGATCATCTCCGGGCTGTTGCAGAGGGGCTGCTGCCCATCGCTGGTAATCACATGGGCACCGAAGGCGGCCCGCTCCAGCCCTCCCTTGAAGCCATACTGTTCGGGGCGCCCATCGCCATCGGCATCCACCGTCATGCGCTTGGCCCGGTCCAGGAACTCGTCGAAGGTCCAGTCATCGGTCGGACAGGGGACGCCTGCTGCTTCGAACAGTTTCCTGTTGTAGGCAATGAAGTTCATATCGATGCCGAAGGGGATGCCGTACTGCTTGCCGTCGATCTTGTACCAGGACAAGGCCTGCGGCAGGAACTCGTCGAGCTTCACCTCCTGCTCGATGCGTCCGCTGAGGTCCATGAACACCCCGCGGGCCGCAAACTCGGCGAAGGACTGTCCCATCCAGATCAAGTCAGGCGCGTTCCGGCCCGCGATCATGATCAGGACCTTGCTGTAGTAGTTCTTCGGGATCTCGAGGATCTCCACCTCCACATGGGGGTGCTTCTCGATGAAGCGGTCCACCACACCACGATACATGGGGCGCGTCCGCTCATCCGCTGGGACGCTAAGCACCAAGTGCACCTTGCCATCGCGCTCCCGGCGGTCGCCACCGCACCCCGCGAGAGCCAACCCCGCAAGCAGGATGGGCAAGGCGCGGAACACGGAGAAGGCGAGAAGATGTCGCCAGACACCCGGGAAATGCATGCATACCTCTCGGAAGAACGCCAGAGATGGGAAACCCCCGTACAGTAGTGGCGCGCCGGACCGAGGCAAGACGCACGTGACAACACGCCGGGGACGCGTATCGTTAGGGAGAACCGCTCTCCGACCCAGGAACTCCCCACCATGAAGTGTCTGCCGCGCCTCCCCATTCTCCTGGTCCTGCTCGGCACCACCGCCCTCGCCGGCCTCCGTGAGGGGTTGCCGCAAGAGGCGGGAGTGCCGTCAGTCGGACAGCCGATTCTGGCCACCAGCCCCGCCGAACGCTTCGCCCGCCTAGAGTTCGATCTTCCACTCAAGGCCAGCTACACGAACCCCTTCGATCCCGATGACATTCGGGCCGATGCGCACATCCGCCTGCCGGATGGCCAGATCGTGGTTGTCCCCGCCTTCTACTACCAGGGCTGGGAGCCGGAGAGCGGCAAGACCCAGATGCAGCTCTGGATCCGTTACCGGCGGCTGGCAGACCAGGATGGCTGGCGGCTCCGTTTCGCCCCCGCCCAGGTAGGTGAACACCAGGTGCACATCGTCATGCGCCGGCGCAAAGGCAGGCCCATCTCCGGGCCGCAGATGACCTTCTCCGTCGCTGACTCGGCCCGACCTGGCTTCATCCGGGCGTCGGTCAGGAACGCCATGTACTTCGAGGACTCGGGCACGGGCGAGCCCTTTGTCGGGATCGGTGCCAATGTGGCCTGGACCCGGGCCCAGGACCCCGGCGACCCCCTGCCCTCCTACGAATACTACTTCGGCAAGGCCAAGGGCAAGATGAACGCCACCCGCGTCTGGCTCTGCCATTGGGCCTGGCTGGAATGGACCCCTGCCGTGAAGGCGCCGGAGACCAACTGGGCCGGCTATGCGGGCCTTGGTTACTACAACCAGCAGATCGCCGTGGCACTGGACCGCGTGTTCCGGCTGGCAAGTGACGCAGGGCTGCGGGTCATGCTCGTGACGGAAGACAACAACGAGCACTTCGGCCAGGGCAAGAGCGACCAGTGGGCCGCCAATCCCTACAACCGCAAGAATGGCGGTCCCTGCGAGAAGCCACAGGACATCTTCGGCTCCACCGAGGCCCGTACCTGGTACCGCAAGCGGCTGCGCTACATCGTCGCCCGCTGGGGGGCGGAAACCGCGCTCTGGGCAATCAACTCCTGGAACGACTGCAGCACGCCAAACGAGGACCAGCTCTCCTGGCTGCGGGAAATGCGCGACCACGTCCACGCCTTGACCAAGGGCTGGCGTCCCCTCGTCTATGGCAGCAATCTCGTCCGGGAAGCCAATGCCGAGATGGACTATGCCCAAGCCGGCGCCGCCTTGCGGACAGACCGCCCCAACGTCACTCAGGAGTGCCACTACACAACCGCCTCCGAGTGGTTCCGCCCCGTGCTCCGGCAGCAGCTCTGGCAGGGCTTGGCCGCCGGCAAGGCCGCCGTCATGGTCTGGCCCCACGTGACCGTGGACCGAACCAACGCCTGGGATACCTTTCGTCCCGTCATGGAGTTGGGCCAGACACTCCCCCTACTCGAAGGCACCTGGGGGCCGGTGACCGTGGAGGTCGCCGCCGCCGAAACCGATGGCGAACCGCCCTACCGAACCCTGATCGAGCTGGGTGCCTACGGGGACGTCCCCGACTGGGGCCACCGCGCCACGCACGGACGATTCGACATCCAACCCGAGCAAGGCGACCAATGGCTCACCGGCTACTGCCGCAATCTCTACGGTACCAGCCGCAAGGCCTGGCAACGTCCCCCGACCCTCGCCTTCGCCCTGCCCGCACCCGGCGCGCTGATTCTCGACGCGCAGGAGATCGGTGGCGGCACCCAGATTCTGGAAGCCACCGTCGACGGCACGCTCGCCAAGAAGGTCACCCTCGCCAAAGGTCGGCGATCGCTCAGGGACGACGAGCGCTGGATCCGGATTCCCCTTGCCACTGGCAAGCATGAGGTACGCCTGGACAATGCTGGCCAGGATTGGCTGCGGCTGCGCAAGCTCTACCTCGCCTGGGACAACCCCAGTGCCGGCCGGCTGGTGCAAGTCACCGGTCGCACCAACGGCGATGTGGGCTTCGCCTACGTGCGCAACCTCACCCACTCCCGCGTCGCCCAGGAAGTGCTCCGGCAGAAACCGCTGGAATTGCGCAACGTTTCGCTCCGCCTGAAGGGATTGGCCACGGGGGCCCGCTACGCCATGCGCGTGATCGATCCAAAGACTGGAAAGGACCGCCAGAAGTTGACGGTCGCCAGCTCCGCAGTCGGCTTGCCGATCACTCTGGACCGGCTGGCAGTGGACGCGGTGATTCGGTTCGAGAAGTCGCGGTGACCCGTTCGCAGGCATTCGCGCCCCAGCCGCTCACTCCACCGGCGGCACCCCGAACTCGCGCATCCGCTCGCGGAAGTAAGCCACTTCCGTCTGCCGTCGCCCAGGTTCCAGGCCAACTGCATTCGGCGCGTCGATGATCGGCGCATACTCGTCCAGATTGACCGGGGTGCGGGCATCGAACAGCGCCCATCGGAAAAGCCCCTCGCGATGCCGCCGGATCTCCCCCTCAAGCACCGGATCACCGTAGCGGTTGCACAGCTCGTGCGGGTCATCGTCCAGATCGAAGAAGAGGGACTTCTCCTCGTTCCGCTCAAGAATGAGCTTGTAGCGCCGTGACCGCACCATGTAGGTCCGGGCACCGGGGTCCTCGGCAAAGACGAATTCCGGGGCCTCGCCGGTCGCCAGATCCCGCCCGGGCAGGAGCCGGGGCACAGCCAACTCCGCTGCCTGAAGGAAGGTGGGGGCCAAGTCCACATTGCTCACCAGCGACTCGTCCCGCTCACCGGCCCGGGCGTTGCCTGCATACTTCACCAGCAATGGCACCTTGGCGAGGGGATCGTAGAGACGCCCACCCTTCAGCAGCAGGTGGTGGTACCCCAGGTAATCCCCGTGGTCGCTGGTGTAGACGACCATCGTGTTCTCGTACAGACCATTCTGCCGCAACAGGTCCAGCATCCGCCCCACATGGTGATCGATCTGCGTGATAGTCGCATAGTACATGGCCGTGGCCAGCTTCAGCTTCCGTTCCGTCAGCTCAGCATGTGGGAAGTAGCCGCGGCTGGACTCGATGTCGCCATTCACGGGCTCCTCGGTCCAGCCCGGCAGCGGCGTGATTGTGGCTGGATTGTAGAGCTTACTCCAAGGCGCGGGCGGGTCGAAGGGATGGTGTGGTTTGACGAACCCAACCATCAGCAGATTGCCACCGCCCTGCCACCGTGCCAGTCGCTCCATCGCACGGGCCGCCACCCAAGTGGTGGAGTGGTGTTCTTCGTCCAGGTCCGATTCCATGGCCCCGACGCTGTCCCAGTATTCGTCCGTGGCGTTGGCGCGGAATTCGCGTTCCTGGTCCATGAAGTCCACACCGGGGCAGAGGCCTTCGGCCATCAGCCAGCGATGGTAGTCGTCATCGTAGCGGCCCGGTCCGTTCTGCTCGGCCAGACACATGTCCTCGAATCCCACATCCAGATAGGTTGGCGTGAAGTGCATCTTGCCCACCGCCGCCGTCCGGTAGCCCGCATCCCGCAAGAGACGAGGGAACATCGGGATGCCCGAGGGCAACGTGCAGTGGTTCGTCCAGCCCAAATGTTGATGCACGTACAGCCCGGTCACCAGCGAGTAGCGTGACGGCGTACACACGGGAAAACTGCAGAAGCTGTTGGGATAGGTCACGCCATCGGCGGCCAGCGCGTCCAGATTCGGCGTGCGCACCTCCCGATTGCCATACGCTCCCAGGCAGTCGATCCGGTGCTGGTCGGCGTGGATAAGCAGGATATTCGGCTGGTTCGGCATCGTCTGTCTCCATCGGCTGGCAGGACGCGGGTCTAGTACTCTACCCGGTCACCCGCCCGCCACCAACCGATAGCTCTTGCTTGCGGCAGCCGCAGGCCGTACCCTAGATGAATAGCAGCAAGGAAGCGGCTCTCCCGAGGAAGCCACCAACCACTACCATACCCTTCGGTGAAACACTGCATCATGCACAACGGCCCTCCTGACAATGCCCCCGAATCCGTGCGCGGAGCCTTAGTTCTCATCGTGGACGACGAGAGCGAGAACCGTCACATCCTCCGGCTCCTGCTCGGGCGCGAGGGATACAACGTGATCGAGGCCGGCAGCGGCCAGGAAGCGGTCGAGGCAACCATGAGGGAACAGCCAGCCCTCATCCTCCTCGACATTGACATGCCCGACCTCGACGGGTACGAAGTCTGCGAGCGTCTCAAACACGCGCCTCGCACGGCCGCCATTCCGGTGATCTTCCTGACGGGCATGGCTGGCGCAGAGGATATCGTGCGAGGCTTCCGAGTCGGTGGGGCCGACTACATCACCAAGCCCTTCCAAAGCGCCGAACTGCTGGCCCGTGTGCGCACACATGTCCGGCTGCATCAGTTGCAGCAGGTGCTGCCCGTGTGCAGCTACTGTGGCAAGATCCGCAACGACGACGCCAGCTGGGAGCCAGTGGAAACCTATATCCGGCAGAAGACCGGCGCAGACCTCTCCCACGGCGTCTGCCCGGACTGCTACGAAGACATCCGTAGCCAGTTCTCCCACCGCCGCGAAGACAGCTGACTCCCCCCGTTCTGGCGGTGCCCCGAGCGCATCGTGCAGGGGATGCCGGACGCTCCGGAAGCCTCCGTTGGTGCTCCTTGATTGCCCACCCGGTCCCGAGAAGGCCGACAATCGCCCCGGTAGAGCTTGACGTACCCAGTTGCCGGGACGATAAATGGGAGGGAAAGGGCAAGGGGGATCCACGACATGCAAGCCTACCCACCCCCCCGCCGGAGGACCGCAAATGAGCGAGAGGATACGGATCGCGTGTGTCTTGACCGGGTTGTTGGTGGTACCACTCCTGAGCCAGGAAAGGAAGGGCGACGACATGGAAGCCAAGGCACCCACCTGGGAGATACCAATCCGGACGGCAGTCTTCTCTGCCCAGCCAGACGAGATCTCCCCGGCACAGAAGCCGCAATCCATCCTGGTGGTGGATGGCCCACAGGCCGCACCCCCGCGCCCCCGCGCCCCCAGCTGGTCGGTTCGGCAGAACAGGAAGGGAGTTTCGTTCGAGGTCATCGGCCAGATCGGGGCGATGCGGGCGATGAACTGGTCGACGCCACTCGCAGGCACCGATCCAGGCCGGTACAGCTACTACGTTCTGCGCTACCGGGTACGCGGCATCGCACGGAGCTACCAGCCGTTTGGCGCGGTCTCCGTCGAGGGCGAGAGGGAAGGGAAGGCAGCCTCCGTGATTCTGCTCGACGCGGCGGAGGCACGCAACGACAACCGGTGGCACACGGTGGTCGGCAAGCTGAGTGTACCGACCATATGCAGGGAACTGAGGGTGCGGCTGACCACTCTGGATTCCCTCGTTTCCCTTGAACTTGGCGAACTGACGCTGCACACGACAAGGCCGACGACCAAACCCGAACTGGCTCCCCCGATCCGGCGCGCCAAGCAACCGGTCGGCCCGTTCGAGCGCATAGGTCTGCAGGCGCAGTTCAATGACACCTGCGCGGCGGCGGCGGACCGCGTGTTCAAGAAGCAGGGGATGATCATCGACGGCGGCGTCTTCCCGGCAGGCCAGGAGGTCTGGGCAGGCGTGGTGCCATTCCAGATCGGCGCAGCCCAAGCGAACCTCATCCGACCGGCCGAGGATGCGTCCGTCAACCAAGCACCCGCCGAGTTCGCGGGGGTCAAGACAACGCGGGAGTTCCAGCGCCCGATCGGCCGCGATGACCCAGTGGTGGTGCCAATCGGGCGGCGAACAAGTGAAGTGTTTCTGCTCCTCGTCGCCGAGCTCCCCAAGAGCACCGCGTCCTACGCGAACCCGCCACAGCCGGTCATCATCGAGGATGTGGGGGCACTGGTTGCCGAACTGCACTACGCGGAGGGTGAATCGGACCTCGCATTCCCCTACTCACTGCTCGACGAGGGGTTCACCGCACACCGGATGTGCGCGGCCTATGCGCTGGCTGCTGATCCGACCCGAGAGCTGCGCCAGGTGTCGCTCCACAACCGCATGTTCGGGAGTACGTTCAGCATCGCCGCAGCAACCGTGAACACGGGGCCGGAGCGAGTCATCCCCAAGTTGGCGGCCGAGCCGGAGTCCATCCGCCCGCCAGTGGCCGAGACCCCTCCCCCTCGCGTTCCATTCGTGCGGCGCGACGGCCAACGCATCACTCTCGGCAACCGGTTCTACGAGATCGCCCTGAACTGCGAGAGCGGGCTGTCCATCGAACGCTTGGTGAACCGCTGGTCCAGTGCGGCGTTTGCCGTCTCCCCCACATCGGGTCTGGAGCTGTTGCTGGGCGACACGGCATTCACGGGCCGCGCGTTCACCACGACAGAGATCACCATTGCCGACACCACAGCCACCATCACCATGGTCGGCGGTCGTCCCGAACTGCCCCTGGAGCTGACGGCGACATTCGCCACCGACACCTCGCCCCAGCTGCAGGTGCGACTCGCCGCGCGCAACACCGGCAACGCACCGCTGCAAGCAACCGTCAGCTTCCCCATGATCCGCAGCCTCACCATCGCCGATTGGGACGATACCTGGCTCTTCTTCCCGCAGTACCGCACCGTGATCACAAACCAACTGGGCACCTACAGCAGCCACAACGACCTCAAGTTCCCAACGCAAGTCTTCGATGCCTACAACCCGCGCGTCGGCGCAGGGCTGGCGGTGCTTACCCGCAACCAGAACAACGCAACGCTGGACTACCACGCAGCCAAGCAGGCCGATGGAGCCACCCTCGGCATCCGTTACCCCGCTGACTTCTATACCCTCCAGCCAGGCGAGACCGTCCATTTCACCGACACCCGCTTGCTGTTTCACGCCGGCGACTGGCATCAAGCCATGCAGGCGTACCGCGACTGGCTTGCCACCTGGTACCGACCAGTCAAGGCCGCGGGACGAGACTGGTTCCAGCGCGTCTTCGCCCTGCGCTGCCACCAGACCAAGAAATTCTACTCCTGGGGCATCCCCATCTATGACGCCGACACGGGGAAGTACAGAGCAGACGAATTCGTGGCGGGCGACACGGAGTACCTCGGCCTGAAGCCCCAAATGATGCACATCTTCGGCTGGACAGACCTGGACAAGGGGTGGCGCGGACATCCGAACAGCGACTACGACCCCAAGGGCATAGCCGGAGGGGCGCAGGAACTCAGAAGGGCCGTGCGCCGACTTCAGGAGGATCTCCGAATCCCCACCTCGCTCTACACCCTCTCCGACCGCTGCCTCAAGGAGTCGGTGGTAGGGAAGAAACTGGGGGAGATAATCGCCCGCCGGCGAGCCGATGGTTCGCGCGTCGAGGACGAAGCCAACTGGTTTGTCTGTCCATCCTCGGCAGAGTGGCACGAGCACTACGCCCAAGGACTCAAACGCGCCCAAGCCGCGACCGGAGTGAAAGTGCTCTACGTCGATGTCTTTGGCTACCCCAGGGGCTCGGCATGCTACGCGACCGACCATGGACACCCCGTTCCCTCGAACACCAATGAAGGCTGTCGCCTGTTGCTCAAACGACTCCGCGAGGTGCTCCCGAAGGACGTGGCGCTCTGGTCCGAATACCCGGTCAACGACACCGCCTTCCAGTATCTGGACGGCAACATCCACTACTACTGCCTGTATTGGCACACCTACTTCTCGAAGCACTACGACCACGCCGCAACCGCACCCGCGACAGCGCCGGTAGCGCTCAATATCTGCCGCTATGCCTTCCCCGACGTCAAGCAGTTCGTGTTTTTGTGTGGCGTCAACAACTGGGCCAGCGACGCCAAGTTCCCGTTCTTCAACGGCGAAGCCCTGTACGACACCTCGTGGTTCCTCTACGCCAGTCCGCACCTGGACCGCATGCGCAAAAGCCTCGCCATCCAGACGGAATACGCGGATTGCTTTGCCGCCGCCCAGGCCGAACCCCGGGTCCCCACCGACCGTGCTCACGTCCACGCCAACCGATTCCCCGGCGAAGGCAGAACCCTATGGACCATGTACAACGCCCGTTACGCGACCGTGCGCGGCGCGGTTCTCACCATCCCTCACCAAGCAGGCGCGACCTACCACGACGTCTGGAACGACCGCCCACTCGTCCCCAAGACCAGCAATGGCCGCGCCACGCTGTCCCTGACCCTCGGACCGCAAGGTCTGGGATGCATCGTGCAAACCCCCTGACCGCCACGGAGCGCGCCTCAGCAAGTCGGTCGCGGTTGTCCATGCGGGGCCTCCTTGCTTGGGCAGAGGAGGCGCATCCACCGAAAAGGGGGACAGCCACGAATCTCGTAGAGAGGCCGTTGGCCGCAACCAAAGAGAACGAACATCGGACACCGAACCCCACTGTGGTGGGGCATGCACCGAATTCACCCCGCAGGGCGTGGCATCGAACATCGAATGAAAGACCGTCCGCATTAGCTTCTTGCGCAGTCTTTTGCATCCCACCCCTCCGGAGTTTCTTGCCGGAAA
>JABGQJ010000213.1 GCA_018648945.1 Victivallales bacterium | reverse complement strand
CCGCACGATCTGTTGCTGGGGAGGATCCGCGAGGATGTTCCCGACGAAGCGGGCGAGGCGTATTTTCGCGAGACCTTGCAGGCCATGGGGTCGCGTCCGCCCTGCATGACCGATGGCGGGCACGAGACGCTGGACTGGGAGCGTCTGCTGCGGTTGGGATTGCCGGGGCTCTGCGAGGCAGCGACGCAGCGACTGAACGAGTGCCAAGCTGGGCAACGCGAGTTCCTGCAAAGTATGGCGGATGTGGCGCTGGCTTTCCAGACCTATGCCACCCGTTACGCCCAAGCAGCTCGGGATGCTGGGCTGTCCGAAGCGGCAGCGGTTGTGGATGCGCTGGGCAGCCGTGCGCCCGAGAGTTTTCGCGAAGCCCTGCAGTTGGTCTGGCTGGTGGGGCACGTGTACGTGACCATGTGCGCGACGAACGCGACGCTGACCTTCGGGCGGCTGGATCAGTGGCTCTTTCCTTTCTACGAACGGGATTTGAAGGCAGGGCTCCTGAGCCGCGAGTTAGCCGGAGATCTGATTGAAGACTTCTACTGCAAGAACAATTTGATCCTCGGTCGGGGAGAGCACCAGATGAGTGGGGGCGGCGGGGCCTGCACCGGTTGGGAACGCAATCTGTGCTACGACGCCCCGCAATATGTAATTCTGGGCGGCATGCGTGGCCTCGATCGTCCCGACTTCTCGGCGCTGACCGACCTGTTCCTCGAGCGGATCGTGCCCCGGTTCGAGAACCCGTACGTGGTGGTCCGCTACCACCCGAGTCTCTCCCCCCGCACCTGGCGCCTGGTCTGCCAGAAGCTGCGGGACAATGCCAGTATGATGGTCTACAACGACCTCTGCGTAATCCCCGCGATGGAGCGGGCTGGCTTCTCGCCGGCAGAGGCGGTGGAATACACTATGCACGGCTGCAACTGGCCGGACGTGCCTCCCTCGCAATGCTCCCAGGGGACCTTCTGGCACTCCGTGCCCGGGACCTTCCTTGAGGCGCTGGCGGCGCTGGAGGATGCGCCGGACATGGACACAGTCCACGGGGCGTTCCAGGACGTCTACCGGGCCCATGCCAACCGGGAGTTCACGGCCGTGGCCGAGGCGTTCCGGAAGCGCTGTGCCCAGCCGAGTACCCCCTTGGCTGTGGATGATCTCTTCCTGAGCGGTCCACTGGCGCGCGGCCGGGCCAAGCACTGTGGGGGAGTGATGCACGCAACCTTCATCACCACCTTCTCGGGGTTCAGCACGGTTGCGGATTCACTGGCCGCCATCGAGGATGTGGTATTCGTCCGGAAGTTGTTCTCCTGGCAGGAGGTGCGGGCGGCGTTGCTGGTGGATTTCGCGGATCATGGCCCCCTCCTTGCCGCCTGCCAGAACGCGCCCAAGTTCGGGTGCGGCGATGAGCGGGCGGATCGCCATGCCGTGCGCTTGATGGCGGGCATGCACGCGGTGCTGGACGAGACCGAGAGTCTGTTCGCCCCGGTGCATGGCAAGCTGTTCCGCTGTGTCGAGACCGACATGCAGCATCTTCGCATGGGCAAGCAGACCGGGGCCACGCCGGATGGCCGACGGGCTGGGGCACCGGTCAGCGAGAACAGCTCGCCCAGCGTGGGGGCGAGTAAAGCCGGGATCACCGCCATGTTCCATTCCCTGGCCAAGCTGCCCTTCGACCAGTGCCACTCCGGGGCGCTGAATGTGCGCTTGCAGCCCGCCGTGTTCCAGGGCGACGCCGGCGTCGAGCGACTGGCGGCTCTGGTGCAGACCTACTTCCAGGAGGGCGGCTTGCAGGTGCAGGTATCCATGGTGGATGTGGACACCTTGCGCGCGGCCCAGGCCAAGCCCACTGAGTACCGCGACCTCATGGTCCGCATCACCGGCTATAGCGCCGCCTTCGTGGACATGAGCGAGGGCGCGCAGAACGAGATCATCCGCCGGGAAGAGATGGCTGGTTAGCTCGTCTTCCGGTGGCTACGCAGGGCAAGCAGGCTGCCGGTGACCAGCAACGCACTGGCCACGTAGAACATCGGGGCGGGCACCTCGTGCAGGAGGAAGTAGGCCATGGTGCCCGCGAAGATGAACTGGCCCATGTTGATCACGCTGACCAGTTGCCCTGGCAACCGTTGCATGGACACATTCAGGATCGAGTGCCCAATGACAGTGGGGATGATCCCCAGGCCCAGGACCAACCAGATCTCCTTCGTCGGGTAGGCGTGGATCGGGTTGTGGAAGGGCAGGGAGGCAAGCACGCAGAACAGCCCACCCACCGCGTACAGCGGCACCACGTAGAGCCACAGGCTCGGCACGTGCCGGTTGCGCCGTCCTAGCGCCAGGTAGAAGCAGAAAAAGAGCATGGAGACGAAGCAAATCACATCCCCTCGAAAGAACTTCGCGTCGAGGCTGAGGTCCGCTCCGCTCAGCAGCAACAGACCAGCCATGGCCAAGACCGTGCCGTGCCACTCGCCCTTGGTCGGGTGTTCGCGGAACATGGCATAGAGGAAGAACGGCATGCTCACCGGGACGAGGTTCACAATCAGGCTGGCATTGGCCGCATTGACCATGCGAGCCCCGATGATCCAGGAGATGAAGTGGATGCCAAGAATGATGCCGGGCAAGATGGTGGCGGTCATCTGGCGCAGCGAGTACGTCTCGCGATGCCGCCGGTACTCCCGCAGGAAGACGGGGAGCAGGATGAGCGCTGCGATGAGCTGCCGCACCCCGGCCAGCAGCACGGAATCCATGGTGCTGGCCTTGATGAAGAGTACCGCCGTGGAACAGGCCCAGACGCCGATGATGAGGAGAAGTATGCGGTAAACCAAGTGGATTTGTCCTTCGGGATGGCTACTCTTCGAGGGCGTCGAACAGTTCGCTGCGGACCTGTTCGAGTTCCTGGGGGTTGCGAGTGAAGTCGGTCATGTCGCGCACCAGCCGTTGGGCCAGTGCGTTGGCGCGGTTGGCACCGTGTTTGTTGGCCACCGCAGCCAGGAGATCGTAGTCCTCGCTGCCATCGCGGACGGCCTCCAGACGCACGGAGGAGGCAAGACCATCCGCCAAGGGGTAGACGAGGACGCCATCGCCGGTCATGCGGGCGATGCACGGCAGCTTCCAGTCCTCCAGGTACGGGTCGCTCCAGTCGCGGATGATGGGATTGTTGGCCCAGTAGTTCACGTGCCAGTAGAGCAGACCGTCGGACCGGTAGCGGTAGGTGAGCCAGGAGAGGATGCGCCCCTCGATGGTGGGGTAGTCCACAGCGGCGAAGTTGGCATGGGGGTATTGGGGGCCGCAGCAGACGTACCACCAGACCTCCTTGCCCACCGCGCGCAAGCGGTCGGCCAGCTCCAGATCGTACTTGGGGGTGAGGGGGCAGTACCAGTCCATGTAGTCCTGGAAGTCGAGCGGGACCTTGCGGCGCTTGTCGAAGATGTAGGTGGCGGTGGTGAAGGTCTTGACCTCCGGGAAGCGCTCCTTGAGCGCCTTGCAGATGGCGCGGATGGCTTCGTCGTAGTCCTCGCGGCGTTCGTCGAAACCGTAGAAGTAGGCCTTGTCCGCAAGGCCATGTTTGCGCAGTTCGGCCACGATGGGTTCGGCGCGCTTGATGAATTCCTTCGTGAATTTCGCGTTGTAGGCGTCCTTGCCCGAGTAGCAGACCCAGCTTGGGTCGCCCTTGGGGCGGGGGACAATGTTCAGGATGTTGAAGGCGTTCAGCCCACGCGTGTTGGCGTAGACCAGATCCCCAGTGCGTGGCGGATCGTAGCGGGAGATATCGTCGGGATTCAGCCGATGGTCGAGCATGATGTCCAGCGCCTGGCGGCGAAGGGCCGGGCTGAGTTCGCCATAGGTCTTGCGCAGGAAGCCATCCATGATGCAGAAGGCCGTCTTCATGCCGGGTGTCTGCGGCAGACGGAAGGAGCGGACGCGGAGGGTGACGGGAACCAGCGTGGTAGGCTGGCCATCTGCAAGCAGGCGGACGGTGGTCTTATGGACGCCGGGAGCCGCTTCGGGCAGGGCGTGGGCATCGAGCCAGAAGGCCTGGGTACAGCCACCAGCCACATCCACAGGGCGACTGGGCAGCAGGGGATCAGGGAACCATCCCGGTTCGCCGCCAAAGGCGGGGTGCCCGGCAGAGGTGTCCACCCGCACATAGCCCACCACCAGAGGGGTTAGGCTCACGGTTCCGCCTGGTTTGCCATCCGGGCCGACCAGAGGCGCAATCTCGACGCGGACATTGCGCAGGGACAGGGCGTCCGCCGACTTGAGGGCCAGTTGTGCTCCCTCGTGTTCGCCACGGGCCAGCTGGAGGGAGATGCGGAGTGGTTGGGCAGGCGTGGGTGGCAGGGCGCCAGGGAGCACCTTCTCCATGCCAGTCGCGGTCCATGCCCGGAACCCCTGCTTCACCGGGTTTTCGGGGAGAGCCGGCAGCGCAGCCGGGGACGAGAAGTCCGTCGTCAGTCCCTTCTCCGTGCGGCCGGTGATCCGGACGATGAGGTTGGCGGCGCCGTCCGAGACCTTCCCTTTCAGGTGACAGGCCGTGCCGCTGCCGGCCGCCTTGCCGACGAGGGTGCCCGACTTCGTCGTCAGCTCCGCCTGCCAGTTGGCCTTCTCGCTCAGCGTTGCCGCCACATCGACCTGATCCCGGTTGCGGGGGAACTCGCGACGGAGCTGAAGATTGGTGACATGCAGGCCACCACGTTCCAGGAAGATGTCATCCACCCAGGCCGTGCCCTGGCAGCGGCGGAGCAGCACATATACCTCGATCTTCTTCACCGGCTTGGCTGGCCAGAAGACATTGGCGGCATACGCCCAGTCGTGCGAGCCGCGCGGCCAGGTCGCGGTCTTCGCCCACCACGGCGTGTCGTCCGCATAGAATACATCCAGGTACACCGAGAAATCGCCGCCCGACCCCACCCCGATGGCCTTGCTCCAGCCGCCGATGATGATCGGGCGCTGGTCCGGCTTCTCGTACTCGATCACCTGCACCAGCCCGGCCCCGCTCTCTGGACCAGCGGAAACCAGCTTCACACTGCGCGTGCCGCCATGGGCGACTGTCGCGTCGCGCTCCGGTGCCCCCACATGCGCCTGCCAACCAGTTGGCAGAGGCCCCGCACCATCCTCGAAGCCGCCATGGGCGAGCTCGTTTCCCTGGGCCGCGACGGAGACGGTAAGCGATAGGGCAAGGAGCCACTTCATGGCATCCCTCGGTTTGGTCATGGGTTGACTGGTAGTGTAGCTGGGGACAAGGCCGATACCACCGATTGCCTGGTTGTCCATGCAGTCGTCATTTCCCTTGCCACGTAGGAGAAGGGCTTGCCAGGCAGGGATGACGCGTTTATGATACCGACTGCAAGGCAATTCTCCACCCCGCATCTGATCTGCACAACTTCCCCCTCGGAGGCATGCATGCTCCCAGCTTGTTCTGGGCGGGGCCGTTGGCCCGCCCGCACCTATCGTTTTGCCGTGGTCCTGCTGCTTGTCTGTCTCGGTTTCGGGGCGGTCGCTGCCGATGGCTTCTCCGCGTGGACCAAGACCCAGATGTGGAGCAATGACTGTCAGATCCGGGGTCTCCAATGGGTGGCTGGCCATGGCTGGTTCGCGGCTGGCAGCGGCGCCTTCGACGATGGCGGCGAATTCCCTTCCGTACATGGTCTGGTGCTGCAGTCGGGCACCGGTGCCTCGGGATGGGGCGACAATCTCTTCCTTGTCCCAGACCCCTGGGATCCGGGCGGCGGCCTAGTGCGTGGTGATAGCATGGCCGGGGTCGCTGGCCATGGCACGACTTTGCTGGTCGTTGGGCCGGACGCCGTATACACGCGGAACTTGACAACGGGTGACTGGACACGAGCCAAAGGGTTGGTGGATTTTGGTGGCGGGCCAGTGCTGGATGAGTATTTTGCCTGGGGTGGTGGCGCCGTCTGGGGCAACAATCGCTTCGTGTTGACTGACGCGCTCTGCCTTGACTGGTCCAGCCCTGCCACGTGGACCTCGCCAACTGGTGCGGAATGGACGGCAGGCAACTTCAACTCTCCCGCTCTGCCAGCCAACGCCAGTTGGGAATGGGACTACCCGGCAGGTTTCCCGATCTGCTACAGCGGGAGTCGCTATGTGGCAGTCTCCAGCTTTGGTTGGATCATCACCTCAACGGACGGGAACAACTGGCAGACGGGGCGGGAGGCGCGGGGGAACCGCCGCACTCTCCGCAGTGTTGCGGTGAAGGACGGTGTGTTTGTCGCGGTGGGCGACGGGAGCACAGTCCTGCGCTCCACCAATGGCACCACCTGGACCCGGTGCCGGATTCCCGCGACCGTGGATCTGAAATCCATTGCCGCTGGCGACCGCTGGTTCATGGCTGTGGGCGACTACGAGGTGGTGCTCATCAGTGCCGACGGCGAGACTTGGCAGTCGGCTGATGTTCCCGGTGGGGGCCCCCACCCGTTGAACTACTCAGCAGTCGGCTTTGGCAACGACCGGTTCATCATCGCCACCCATGATGGGCATTCCCTCCTCTCCGGCCCGGAGCCCTTGCCCATCGGGATCAGCGTGTCTCCGGCTGGCGCGGGCGTTGCCAGGATTGCCGACCGTGGCGTGTTTGCCATGGGGCCGGGGGAGGTGCTGGATGTGACGGCCGTCGCCAACCCCGGCTACCAGTTCAACGGTTGGACCGGGGACATTGTCCAGTCGGATGCGCACTTAACGACAACAGTGAATGAGCCACTGGCCCTGCTGGCGACTTTCGTGCCTGTAACACCTCTCCGCGTGGCATTCCGGGCCGGGCCGTCGCTTGGGGAGTCGCGCATGGGGCATCGGACCCTGATGCTGGCCGATGGCTCCCCGGTCGCGATTGGGGGACACACCACCGGATTCACGCGCAGCGACACGATGGATGCCGGCACCCCGACCGTCTCCGATTTCTCTCTCGCCCAGATGCCGGCCACGGCGGATGGTGCGGCGGTTGCCAAGCTGGCGGATGGCCAGTTCCTCGTCGCGGGCGGAGCAAGTGGCAGCCTGGGAATGGCACCGGGGGTGGACACTGCCATGCTGCTGGGCACGACTGTGCGCGGGATGACGATGACCGAACTGCCGGTGCAGATGGCGCATCCTCGCATGAACTGCGCGGCCGGGCGGCTCGGCGACGGGCGGGTGCTGATCGCCGGTGGCTGGTTCGACCTGGACAGTGCCACCTACGGGGAACTATTTACGCCAGCCACGACGCGCGGGCCTGCCTCCTTTGTGGCTACGGGCGCGCTGAGTAGCCCCCGTTCCCATCCCTTGGTGATTCCGACGGCGGACGGCGGTGCGGTGGTGGCGGGCGGTCATGCCCCGAATGGGGCCGACGTAACTCGGCTTGAGGCCTACGATCCGGCCGCCAACACCTTCTCTGTCCTTTCCGAGACGCTTCTGGGGGACGGCGAACCATGGATTCTCAATACGGCGCTTCCCGGAGACGTCCGGCGCCAGCAGCGCTCGGATGGGAGTTACGTGTTCTGGGCTCACCATGCCGAGACGTTGGAGGGGGCGATCTTCCTCTTTGATTCCGGGGCTCGCAGCTTCACCAAGTTGCCTGTGGCCCCCGCCATCGGCGCCATATCTCGCCAGGCGTTCATGCCCGTGGTTGACGCCACCGAGACGCGGGCGATTCTGCTGATCGGGGTCTATGACGATGCCCAGGCCGAGAGCCGGTTTCTTGTCCATGTGATCAGTCTGCTGACCGGCAAGAGCAGTTCAACGGTGACGCCGCTGACCGTAGCGGGGTATTTCCCGGCAGGTGCCACTGTCACTGGCTTTGTCCAGGATGGCAGGACGCACCTGTTGCTGGCTGGCGGTTGCTCCGAGGTGGGGCTCAAGCAGAACTTCCATCCCGTCGGTCGCACCTTCATCTTCGACGCGTTGCTGGTGGAGCGACTCAACGTCGGCGAAGCGGCCTGCATCTCGACCGACCCCCAGGCGATGAGAGAGCAATCGGACAACGTCCACATGGTGCGTGGCGACGGCGGCGCGCTGTATGTGACCTACAGTCGGGCGGCGCGCTCCCTCGGTGGCGCGGGCTGGTTCACCTTTGCGCGCCGTCGCGATGCCAGTGGCAGCTGGCGGCGGGAAGTGCGCACTGAGAGATTCCCTGATTCCTCGACCGCCAACAGCATCGTTGTCGATGGGGCAGGGCGGGTGCATCAGGGCCTGACCTTCAATGTCGGCGCCTTCCATACCTACACCACATTCAGTAGCCGGGCGACGCGGCCTGACATGGTTCTCCTGGACACCGTCGAGCCCTGGGACAGCTCGCCGGTCACCGACGTCTGGAGTTCGCCCGTCCCCATCTGGGATGGTGGCTGGCGCGACTGGGACTACGACACGAAACTGGCCATGCAGGGCGACCGGCTTTTCTCGGTTTCCACGCGGGCCTTTGGTTGGGGCGACTACCCGATGAACCTCATGCTGCGGGAGTGGCATGCCGACACCGGCTGGGGGACCACGTCACTCCTCACCGCTCTGCCCAACTCGGCTGCCGCCGGCTACGGCGTGCAGGGGCATCGGTTCCAGGTGCGTCCCGACGGGTTCGGGGTGGTGCTGTACGCTGATCGCCCGCAGACTGATCCCCAGGAGGTGAAGCTGCTCGAAGTGGGTTTGCCGTTCAACTCGACCACCACCACCATCGTTTCCGCCGCCGACCGCTGGGGCACGATCGGGGATGTGGCCGTGGACAGCCAGGGCGTCTCCCATCTGGTCTGGATGGAAACGGATGAGCTAGGTGGGGTCTACGAGCTCTGGTACGCCACCCATCACACGATCACCGGGCTGAGCACGCCCGTGCGCGTCAGCGAGCCGGGGGAGACGTCGGTCCGCACGGCGACGGTGGGCGTCTATGGTGGCGGCCGAGTGCTCGTTGCCTACGGTGTGAGCGGCGCTGGCACGCCCTACGGTGGCGTCTTCCTGCGCAAGATCACCGACACGGTGTCCGACCGAGTGCAGGTAGGAGCAACCGACAACGCCTACGGCCCCGGGCTGCGTTCCACATGGGACATGCCTGAGCCGAACGTGATCGACCTTACTTGGGCGGAAGCGTACTCATGGGGTAGCCAGTTGCTGCACCAGGAACTGAGCTGGGGCAGCGTGGGCGGGAGTGATACCGCTGCCGTCACCATCCAGTCGAACGAGCTGGCCGCCACCTTCACGTTGGAGGGACCGGTTTCCGGTGAATTCACGCTGGCGAACGGCGAGTGGACGGGACCGGCCTTGCCTGCGGGACTGTATACCATCACCTGGCATGCCATTGACGGGCTCGGGACGCCCCCCCCGCAGGTATTCGAGGTCACGGGCGACGGTGCGGTGATCGTCTCGGCCTCCTACATCAACGAGAACCTGCACCGGGTCGTCACCTTGACGAGTCCCGTGGGCGCGGGAGCGATCAGCATGTTTCCGGCGGGCACGGCATTGCTTGGCGGGGATACGGCACACGATACGGGAACTGTGACCTTCCGGGCGTCGCCCGTGGAGGGGCAGGGCTTTGCGCGCTGGCGGGCGGACAACGGGCTGGGGGTTAGCTACCACATCTCCAATCCTCTTTTGCTGACGATTGACCGGGACACGGAAGTGACCGCCGAATTCGGTCCTGCTGGACCGTTCCATGTGGATACCACGCTCTATGGCGATGGCACCATCACCCCCGGCGCAGTCTTGCCCAGTGGCAGCCGCTTCGTCTGCACCATCGCTCCGGCTGCTGGCACGACCTTGCAGGAAGTCCTGCTCGATGGCGTGCCCCAGGCGCTTGGCACGGAGGTGGTGATCGAGTCCGTCAGTGGGCAGCATTCCATCCAGGCCTTCACCGACACCGGGCGCAACAAGATCACTGCCACGTGGCTGCCCGAAGACGGTGGCATCGTGACGCTGAATCCCACCACGTATGGTCTGGGAGACACCGTGGCGGTCACGGCGGAACCAGCGGCGGGGTATCGCTTCGTGGAGTGGCGACGGGATGCCAGTGGCACCAATCCGGCGGTCGATGTGCTGGTGGATGGCTCCAAGGCGGTGGAGGCGATCTTCGCCCCCGAAGGCGTGATCCTGGGGGACCTGAACGACGACGGCGCAATCTCCATCGAGGACGCGGTGATCGCCCGGCGCATGTATGCCGGGGCGGTTCCCGTGGATCTGGTTCACGGGGACATGGATCAGAACGGCCGGCTGGACACGGCGGACATCGCCGCCATTCTCCAGGCCGAGGCAAGGGGTGATCGCCCCTGCTTGGGCGGCCAGCAAGTGGGACCGGATGCTGCCAAGCGTCTGGTCGGCTTCACCAACGGCATCGGGCTGACCCTGCCGGGCGGCTGGCCCGATTCCAGCCGTCGCGCGTCCGTGGCGCGCGGCCTGGCAGATGAGTTGCCGCCGCTGCCTCCGTCCCTGGAAGGGGTCACCCCCATCTACGACATCCGGCTAGCTGGCACCGCTGCCTTCGGTCGCGATATTGGCTTCCAGATTCCCGTGCCGGACTCGTCCCGTCGCAGTGGCGACACGCTGCGGATGCTGTTCCTCGATCCCGAGCTCGGCGACTGGGTCACGCTGCCCACCCGCGTCGAAATCAGCCGGGCTGGCACGACGGCCTATGGCAGTGGTCGGTGCTCGGGTAAGTATGTGGTGGTCAAGCTGGGAATCCAGGGCGCGGCACAGGGGACGCATTGCGTGGTCTACTACGACCGGGCGGTGGTGCACACGCTCGGCGGGACGACTGTGTCCGCACCAGACTTCGCCGCCGTGGTGGCGGACAAGTTCGATGCCGTATACGAGGGCTACCAGGCGGCTGGTTACGATGTACCCACCTATACGAAGAGTTCGGTGGATCTGTTCCTGACGTCGATGGATCTGGACCGCCGGGCCGACATCTACCTCTCGGATGCCCGCACTACCTATGCTGAGCCATTCTACGCATGGAAGACGAAGGACTATTATCTTCCGGCGAAATTCGACAGTGC
>JABGQJ010000212.1 GCA_018648945.1 Victivallales bacterium | reverse complement strand
GGCGCAGCGATCTCGATGAACTCGTTGTCCGGGTACTTGGGGTTGTCCGGGTACACCTCTCCGCAATCTCTGCAGGTAAGCTGGCGGGGATGTTGCGGCAGCCACTTCCAGTTCGCCCGATCCTGCGCGCCGCCGCCGCAATTGGGGCAGTCGGTGAAGTAGATGCCCGACTGCCGCGGCACCATGGCGCGCAATTGCTCCTCGGAAATCGACATCACGTAGGCAACGTCCTTTTTCATGCGCGCCATCCTCCTTGCGTCCACCTTGATCGGGAAAACCCGGTTGACGTTCCGTTCTCGGGCACCCGCCGCCGGAAGCGCCCTGCGGCCTGGCCTTGCTCCTTCGACGACCTGGGTTCCCGCAGCATTGGCGCAACGGACGAACGCCATGAGCAACGCTACGCAGGTCGGGACCAGCACGCTTGTTGGCTTGCGTGCGCCACTGTCCTTACCATTCAGCCCGTCTCTTCCGGGGGATGGTCCGCCGGTCGTCATGGGATGTGGTCCTCTGTGCCTGGGCTGGAACCGCCGATGGTCCGCGCGTTCGGCACAGACACAGGATTTCGCCGGTCTTGGCTGATTATAGCGGTGCCAGTGACCCGCGCAAGGCCTCGTTCCCTGCGTGGCACGGGAAGACACAGGCGAAACGCCTGTGCCACTTCCCAGCAGCGGCATCGAGGGGTCCGGGGAGACGTGTCTCCCCGGCGGGGTTTGGGGCAGCGCCCCATTCATCCCGGCTCTGCGCTGCTCGCCCTACTGCTTGCGGAGATCCAGGCATTTGAGTTGCTTCTGGTCGCGCAGGAGGAGACGGCCGTTGGCCAGGGCAAGGGGAGCCCAGCACTGGGGCGTGTTCAGGACCTTGGCTTCGGCCAGGACGGTGAGCTTCTCGGGGTTGGGATCGATAAGGCGGAGAATGCCCTTCGTGCCATCTACACTGATGAGCATGCCATCGGCCAGGAGCAGACCGCCCTTGTCGAAGATGGGCTCCTTGCCTGTCTTCCAGGCGAGTTTGCCGTCAAGCCCCATGCATACCATGCCGTCCTTGCGCCCGTTGTCGGAGCTGTTGCCATACAGATGCTCACCGATGAGGATGGGGGGATGGACATGGCTGCCGAGGGCTTTGGTCCGAAGGAGTTCGGTGGTCTTGAAGGCACCGTCCGCAGCCGGGGTCACCTGAAGGATGGCGGCGCCGGAGTTGTAGCCGCCGGTGACGACGAACTTGCCGTCCCCGAGGTCGATGGGCACGACGGCGGGTGTCATGCATTGCCAGCCCGTGTACCGCCAGAGGATGCGGCCGGTCGCGGGGTCGAGACCAAAAACCTTGGGGGTGGGTGGCCCCAGTTTGGGGGCGGGCTGTCCTCGCCGCCGCCGCGTACTCGGGCCGGCGGCCACCGCAATGAGCTGTTGTTTGCCAGCGACTTGGAGCAGGGAAGGGGAGACATAGCCGTAGCGGTCACCCAGTGACTCGGACTGCCAACGGACCTTGCCGGTGGCTCCATCGAACGCGACCACACCAGCCTTGGGAGTCTGGGTCTGGATGATGACCAGCTCGCCCATGACCAAGGGGTTTTGGGCAAAGGCCCACATGGGACGCCTGCCGCCGCCGAAATCCTGCCAGACCTGGCGCTTCCAGACGATCTCCTTCTTCCCCGTGTCTACGCAGATCAGGTGGCCCAGCGGGCCGCAGGAGAACACCCGGTTTCCGGATACGGCGGGCACGGTGCGGGAGCCACCAAAGCCGAACTTGCCGGGGGCATCGTAGCTGACCCGCCAGAGTTCCTTCCCCGTCGCAAGATCCAGACAAAGCAGGCTGTCCATGCCCACGTCTTTGCCCTCGCCCTTGCGATCCTGAATGTAGACTTTGTCGCCGACGATGGCAGCACCGCCAAAGCCCTTGCCCATATCCATCTTCCAGACTTCTGGCGGGCCGCCATCCGGCCAGGCGCGGGCCAGGCCGGTTTCGGTCGAGCGACCGTTGCGGGTGGGTCCCATGAACTGGGGCCAGTCGGCGGCGGTCACGCCAAGCACGGTGGCGAGGAGAGCAAGGACAGCTAGTTTGCGGGGCATGGGCAGTGTCTCCGGATGATTGGGTGTCTTGCGTGCCCACTATAACGCGAGAGATTCGGGTGCCATTGCCCACTGGCGCGGATTCCGCCAGGTTTTCGGGGATGGCCTTACCGCATGTGCTTCCGTAGAAGCGGGGGATAGGTCCGGGACTGATCCGCGAGGCCCCCCGAATAGAGAGCCCGGGGCACTTCCGTCTCGGCCCTCCTGGCTCTGCATGGCCGGAACCACACCCAGCGCGACCGGAAGATCGCCGCACGCGGTGCGCCTCACACATTGGTCAGCCAACATGCTATGGCTCCGGCCAACGGCCAGAGCGCTGCCACAGGTCACTCCACAGTCAGTCCGAGCACGAGCGTGCCCAAGTCCAAGGGCGCATCGTTGTGTCCCGCTGCCATCGGCGGGACAGTGAAATGGTGCTCGACCATACCGAGAGGCGTGGCCGTGAACGGGTCCGAACCTGGATCGCGGAGCTTGTAGGAGAGCGTGTAGTCACCAGCGGGGATTGCCTCGGCACGGAAGGTACCATCTGCCGCGATGGTACCGATGAAGCGCCTGCTCCGCACCCGGGGCGCCAACCGCGCCTTCCAGCGGGCGGCCGTATAGGCTTGCGTCGCCTTCTGGTACGCCCGCCCGTCGTCCGTCTTCAGCCATTTCGTGAAGCGCTCCAAGCGCTCCTTGGCAGGGAGTTTGTCCCATATCTTGGGCAGAGGGGGCTTCTTCCGGCTCAACCCCTGGTCGGTCTTGATCACCACGGCTGCGAGCTCCCAGTCCGCCTTGATTCCCCTGCCTTCTGGCAGGGCGAATCGTCCGGTCACGGGACGCCCCGTGCCGCCGATTGTGACCTGGATCGTCTCGCCGGGCTTGACCGCGTAGTCCTCCATATGGCTGCCGCTCCACATGTCGCGCCCGATCTTCATCTGTGCTCCGATGGTGCCCTTGCCTGAAGGCACCCGGTCGATGGTGAATCGTCCCTCGGCGTCTGTCCTGTCATGCAGCCCGTGCCAGACCGTTGGGGTGTCGTTGGAGTGCCAGCGCGATTGTGCACTGGCATGGACGGAGCGGCCGCTCTGGGCACCCTTGCCTAGGTGGCACACGCCCTCGATGCGGCCCCACGCTTCCAGACGCAGATCCTCGTCTCTTGCATGCATGGCGGGAGTCGCTTCGGCATAGCCCAGCCCATGCCTGGCCACGAGCAGCCAGCTTCCCTTTTCGGCGGGGAACCGGTAGCTGCCGTCTGTCCCTGTTTTGAGGGAGGCGATGTTCCTCGCGCCGTCCGCATGCTGTAGGTTGAGCGACTGCCGCGGCGGCACCAGATAGACGTCCGTCCCGTCGGCCGGGGCACCGTCGGGCAAGCGCACGATTCCGCTGATGCCCTTTGCCTTGCGCAGCCGGAAGTCGAAGGTCCGGGAACCATCCTTGGGCAGGAATCTGGGGGACGTGGCGCTGGCATAGCCCGGCGCTTCCGCCTTGAGCTGGAACTTGGCATAGGCATTGCCGAAGCGGATGGTGTACCGCCCATCGGTCGGTTTCTTGGCCATCTGGCGCATCCAGTTGGCGGATCGGCTCCGGGGATGGTGGTGGATGCCGGGGATGATGGTGCAAGAGGCCACCGGCTCGCCTGTCTCTGCGTCGGTGACCGTGCCTGTGATCTCGACTGGCGGGGGGAGGATGATCTCGTGTTCCTCCGCCCTGGCAGTCAGGGGTCGCCACGGGATCGACATGTACCCCTTCTTGTTGAACTGGAAGGTGACGCTGTCCTCGGGTGCACCGGTCCAGACGAACCGTCCCTCGGCATCGGTCTGCCGCTGCCAAGAGAGGGCACGATGGCTGCGTCGCCACTGGGTCACCCGAACTGCGACTCCAGGGACCGGCTCGCCCTGCGGGTCCACGACGTGGCCCCGGAGCCTGTGGCCCGGCTGTAGCTGGCTGGCGGGCAGCGGCACATCCGAGGCCACCTCTACCGAGGCCACCTCCGGTGCGCAGCCCGTGGCCTGGATGGTGAGCACGACCTTCCCGATTCGTCGACCGGGAAAGACAAACCGCCCCTCTGGGCCGGTCTCCGTGGTCGCGAAGTCCGCGCCATATGACATGGCTCCCTGGCAGACCCGCGCGCCGACAGCGGGGGTGCCGTCCGGACGCAGGACCGTTCCCTGCACCACGTGGCCCCGCCGCAGGGTCAGAACCGCCTTTCCCGCCTGCATGTCAGCCACGGGCGCCCGCCGGATTGTTTCGTGCACATAGTCGCGATGCCACAGGGAGACAGTTGGGGTCAGCTTCTCCTGCGGGAGCACCCGGGTCTGCCACCTCCCCGATGCGTCAGTCAGTTGCCTGGCCTTCCCCAGGCGGACCTCGCAGCCTCTCGATTGGCGGTTGGGGAATTTCAGCAGGACCGAGGCATTCGCGACGGGCTCGTCTTGCTCATTCCGCACGGTCCCTCCGTAGCGTGTTCCCCGAAGCAGCGTGACGGTCTCGGGGAGCTCCGTTTCGCTGTGTGCTTCGAGGAGGGCCTGGACCATGCCCTTCTTCGCGATGCGGATACTGTGGCGGTTCTGCGGATTGGGCAGGGCTCGCACGGTGACCCTTCCCTTGGCATCGGTGGTGGCGGAACGGGAGGCGTTGAGCCGTTCGGAGTCGACTGTCACCATGGCGCCCGGGATGGCCTCACCATCGGTGCCCAACACCCGGAGTGAGAACTCGGTCCCCTCCCGCTTCGGCAGGGGCGGCAGATCCCCGAACGACTCGAAACGGATGGCGTGCAGTTCGAACACGCACGGTCCGGGCTCACTCAGGTCGAGCACAAGCTGGAGGGCGTTCACCAGTCCTCGCTCGGTCGATTGGCTCAGGTCGAGCACCGTCTCGTGTGGTTTCCCGTCGGCGATGAGATCCTGGTTCGTGAGGACGTCCACGTAACCCATGCTGTCTCGGCCCAACTGGATTGCGGCCCGCTGACTTGGCTGGATCCCGCTTGCCCGGTAGGTCAGGATGAGAACCGGGTAGCGCTGGACGTCGAATGGCACGAACAGTGTACGGTGCCAGATCGTCGGGTGGCGTGCATGCGCCACCCGGATTCCCACATGTCCATCCTCCTGGCTGAGACAGGTAGCAGAGCTGCCAGAGTGCGATTCCGCCGAGAGGCAGGTCCATCTGCCGGTGGGGTCGAGCACCACCGCTTCGTCCGGTGGGATGGTCCTGGGGTCGTCCTGCGCCAGAAGAACCGCGTGGAGCGCCACTGTCGCGATCATTGCCCAGGAAGCCGTTTTCATGCACTCTCTCCATGCTTCGGTCACGCTGGCTGTATTGCCATACCAATAGTGGGGAGACGCGGGTTGGGCAAGTCCGGCGTCGGTCGCCTGAGGCGACCACAGCGTCTCGCGTCGGAGTGCCGCCGATCATGCCGCCCTGGCCATGCGCTCGTCCCGAACTGCTGGCGGCAGCCTACAGCCAGTTCGGCCATGCCCACAGGCCACCGCGGGCGGTCGCCGGCTTTGTCGTTCCGTTCTTCAGGTTGACGATTGTCGGTCGCGGCCCCGTCGCCTTGTCGAATTTCATCATTAGCAGGCGCGTCCCGTCGGGAGAGCGGCTCGGGAAGCCATACTCGCTCATCCCGCCAAAGAACCTCCGTACATCGCCACCCTCGCCACTGCAGGTATGCCAGCTCCTCTCGCCGTTCTTGGTGAAGAGAATCCGGCCATCATGCAGCAGAATCGCCCTGCTCCCTTCACGAATGTCCTTGATGCTCCCGCCCATGTCCATGCAACAGATGGTCTTCACCGAAGGCTTGTCCATGCCCACGGATTCCTCGCGCATCATGAACAGCCGTTTGCCGTCCGGGTACCAGGCCATATTCTGGCCGCCGATCACCTTGCCGAGTATGCTGGCTTTGCCGCTCCCGACATTGAACAGCACGATGATCGAGGGTTCTGTGATGTTGACTGCCTTCATGAAACTCACGGCGATGGTCTGCCCATCGGGTGATAGGCACGGGCCAAAGAAGAAGCCGGTACCGAGCTCAGCGTCCTGGAGTTCTCGGCTCTCCCCCGTCGATAGGTCGATGATGTAGAGGCCAAATCGTCCTCCTTCGGGGGGCATGCCCACGGCCACGACCTCCTTCCTGCCCTTCAGAAAGCAGCCTCCCTGCACCGCCATGCCCACGAACGGAATCCGGCGCAGAACATCTCGCTTGAGGTCCAGCAGCCGACCGTCAGGCTCCCCCCCCTTGCCCATGGCAGGAGTCCAACTGGCGAGGTTGGAGATCATCACGATCTCGTTCATATCCGCCTCTGTCGGGTCGCTCGTGTGGTCTTCACCACTGTCTGGAATCCTGAACCGGTCTCTGTCCACCTTCCTGTGCCACCTGAAGTTGCTGACCCGTGTCTGGAGTCTGGTGGCGCCGTATTTGCGCATCAGCCCCGATTCGACATCCACTTCCGTCTCTATGCCTTCGGTTAGCAGCTGTTTGGCTTCGCGGCACGTCTGCTTCATCTTGGCCGACAGCTCCCCGTGCTCCTTGAGCTTCTCCGCCTGCTTCAGCACACTGCGGAGCATCCGCTCCTGTTCCTCGGGGAGCTTTGACCTGTAGGTGGCGACCGTCCCAGTGGTCTTGAGGTGTTCGCCCAGTCCCGCATCGCGCTCGATGACGAACTGCGGCTCTACTCGCGCGACGAAGACAGACAGCAAAGCGAGACTGAACGGGGCTTCGTATGGTCTGTATCTGCCATGAATGCCTTGGCGTTCCCGGACGTGCCATTGGCTCTCGGACATGGTGAGGTCGGCCAGTGGCTTGCGTCGCCCGTTGGCTTCAAGAAGGGACCTGATGTGCCGCTTTTGGGAGGTGCCGAAGACGTCGGCAACAATGCTCATCTCTGTGTTCAGGCTGATCGCGACTGTCCACGACGCCATCCCGGTCTGTAGGCGGGCTATCGACTGGTTGCCGCGCTTGCTGACCACTCCCAGATCAGGCGCGGCGGCCAGGACGCTGTTGATTGCCAGGGCCAGAAGCGCCGCGACCATGCGCGGCTGGCGATGGGTCGGTCTGTGCTGCATGGGCTTTCTCCCTGCGCTATCCCCTGAGAGCGACGCCAATCGGCCCTACCAGCGGTAGTAGCGGTAGGGGTCGTCGACGGCTTGGGGGATCTGGATGTAGTGGCTGCGGAGCCAGATGGGTGGGGTGGACAGGCGGGGCTTGCCGATGATGCCGCCGGTTTGGTGGGTATCGACCACGCGCACGGCCACCACGTTCTCATCGGCCTTGAGCTGATCTGGCTTCAGCCGGTACGCGCGGGGGAAGGACCAGTAGTCCTTGGGGTTGGTCTTGGGGTTGACTTCGCCCAGCAGCTTGCCGTTGAGCCAGATGGTGGATTCGTCGTCGATGGCACCGAGATGGAGGATGATCTCCTGGTCTTGGCGCAGGCCTTCAGGTACGCGGAAGTGCAGTCGGTACCAGAAGACGCCGTCGAATTCGGCCAGTTCGGGTCGCTGGGATTCGAAGGTGGTGCCGACCTTGACGGGTTGCCAGGCGGCATCGTCGAAGTCGGGCAGGAACCACTTCCCGTCGCGTCCCTGATCGTCGCGGTCAACCAGCCCCCGCCAGCCGTCTTGCAGGTCGAGAGTGCTTGGGGGGGCTGGCGTCGCGAGCAGTTCGGGGAGGGGGGAGTCGAGGGTGGCACCCAGGTTGGCGAGCAGGCGGGAGACGAGGCAGAGATTGCGCCGCTTGCTGGTGCGCAGGTAGGGCTTGGCGGCGTCGTCGAGCATCCACGGGGCGACTTGGCAGAGGACGATCTTGCCGTTTCCGAGGGGCATCACGCGCAGGGCGTCGTTGCCGACGTCACCGGTGGTGATGGCGGCGTAGTCGAGCTTGGTGCGCCAGTGAAGATCGGCATCGGAGAGACCGGCGAACTCGGGGGCAGTCAGGACGGCTCGCGAGGAGTAGCCTGCGGTCTTCTCCGCGGTGATCCCGAACTTGGCGAGATCATCCGCCGACAGCCCGAGTGCCAGGGCGCTGGCACCGTTCTCGATCTGCGTCTTGGCTTTGGCGAGGTCTGCGCCGGGCCCGACGAGGAGGAGTTGTGCCGTGTCGGCAGTCCCTGCACCGAGGGATTGAGCCAGGGCCCTGGTCGGTTCATCGCCCATGACGGCGACCGCCTGACTGGCGGGGACAGGCGCGGTTTGCAGGTAGGAAACCAGATTTCGACAGAGCTGTTCGGCGGCGGGGTCGGCTTCGCTTCGACCGGTGAGATCGAGCTGGCAGAAGAGGATGCGGCCCTTGCCAAAGACGCCTTCGAGAAGCGGGGCGTACTGGAGATCGAAACCACCGTCGGCGAGAGCGGTCCAGTTGCCACGTGCGGGCTTCTCGATCAGCACCGAGGCCACGCTGCCACGATTGCCGCAGCGCCAGACGCGAGTGTTGTCAAAACCACTCCAGTTCCACTTGGGATTGTGGTTCTCGACGGCGGGCAGGTCCGAAAGGAACGGTGGGACGAGGGTGGCGTCGCCGCGCCAGTCGCGCAGGTTCTGGGGGGCGACTCCCGCAAACACGGGGTGACTCGGCAGGCGAGGGAAGACTCGCCGCAGGCCCTGGACGTTGACGCGGAACCCCAGCCGGTCGCGGAGGGTCGTGGCATCTTGCTCGAAGACCAGCACCTTCAGGCCATCCCGGATGCGGGCCATGTCGGGGAGCGCTCCGGATTCGGCCAGCGCGCCGCGACCGAAGACGAGGAAGTCCACGCCTGCCAACGAGTCGGCGGCCTTGACTGTCCGGTAGCGCAGGCCGACGGAGCGCAGGAGCTTGGCGGTATCGCCGACGGGATCGAGCAGGGCGATGCGGTCGCGACTGGCTGGCTTGGTTGGGGAGGGAAGGACGTGGAAGGTGAAGGTGTCGGTCTGGGTGGTTCCATCGTCGAAGGTGAAGGTCGCCTTCAGTTGGTTCTCTCCGGGCTTGGCATCCTTGGCCACGCGGAGCCTGATCGGCACAAACGCCCGGCGACCGGGTTCGACGGAGACGGTCTTGGTCCCCAGGCCGAAGGGGCTGGTCCATTTGGCCATGCATTGCCGGGTGCGGCGGGTGTCGTTCAGGACGACCAGATGCTTGCGCAGCGTCTCGCCGGGCAGGGCGTTGTGGCTCTTGTCGGTGAAGGCATCGGGGCCGCCGCCGATGAAGGCGCAGAGCGGCAAGTTCCAGCGCAGGAAGGCGCGGCCCACCGAGGAGGGCTCCCACTTGCTCTCCTCACCACAGTCGCGGATGTATTGGCTACCGGGCGTATCGAGGGCGGCGACGATGCCGGGCTGTTGCAGGTTCCGGCCTTGCCAGTCGAGTGTCTCCGTTTCGGGGCGTCCCGTCTGCTGCCAGAAATCGCCCTGGTCCCACGGTAGCATGGCGGAGACGCCTCGGGTGCGGTGGGCGCGCCAGTTGCTGTTTGCGAAGAGGCTCTTGATCTCCATATGGCACTCCTCGGTGCTACGCAGATGGCGGATCAGGGAGCTCCAGTAGAATGGCTTGCCCTGGGACCAGAGGCCTTCCTCATAGGCCAGGCTCAGGCGCTTGGGTTCGGTCATCTCGTAGGCCCGTTCGCCGAGGTAGGTGGCGGCGAACTCGGAGTCCCAGACTGACTGGAAAGCCGGGTTGCGCCAGATGAACTGCGGGCCCCGGTAGCTGGACCAGGAGGACACGTGGGGCAACCCCCACTCGACGAAGAACATGGGCTTGGCGCCGTTCGCTTCCCAGTGGCTCAGCCAGTCGTCGCGCTCCTGCAAGGGCGCCCAGTTTAGGTAGATATTGACCGTATGCAGGTCGCCTAGGTTGCCCGACTGGTGGTGGTAGACGGGGCGGGTGGGATCGAGGGACTTGGCAATGTCGGCGGCGAGGGTGCCTTGGCGGCGGGCGCGGGCGCGGTAGGGATTGCCCTTGTACTCCAAGGTGTCGGTGTGGTCTTCGGGCTGGTAGCGGCCGTCCATCTTCAGGGGGTTTTGGTCGCCATAGTAGCCGGTGGAGTTGTGGTTCATGGCGTAGAGCACGACGGCGGGGTGGTTGCGTGCCCGACGGATGAGCCAGCGGGTCAGGGCCTCGTAGCGGGCCTGCTGCTCCGGGTCGTCGAGCTTCATGTTGAAGTCCTTGGTGTGGGGCAGCGAGAAGGACATGAGCATGCCGGTGCGGTCGGCTGCTGTGAGCAGTCCGTCTATATAGCCCACCTCGCCGGGGGAGAAATTGTAGTTGCCGGTGATCAGGAAGTTGAAGCCATACTTCTGCATCCGCTCCATCGTGCGGAGGGCACCACTCAGTGAGCTCTTGTCCGCGCGGGAGTTGATGGTGGTGTTGTGCAGGGCGCGGAGATGGATCGGCGAGCCATTGAGCAGGAAGTCCCGTCCCTCGATCCAGAACTCGCGAAAGCCGAAACGGATGGTCTCGAATTCATCAAGCAGGCGGTCCCGCTCGTCGAACAGCGAGACGGTGACCGTGTAGGTGTTCGCTGGGGTGTCGGTGTCCCAGAGCCTGGGATCGCGCCACGCGTCGCCGAACGTGAGTCTGGCCGCTGGGGAGAGCAGGGGAGACGCGATCGTCTTGACCACGCGCCCCTGGCCCTTGATCTCGGCGACCAGGCGGCGCTGCCCAGCGCCGGGGTCGCGTAGCTCGACCGCGAAGTCGATGCGTTTCTGCCGGTAGGAGGTGATGACGTGGACGCCATCCACTGCCTCGGCAGCAGGCTCGGAGACGAGATAGACGTCCCCGGTCAGGCCTTTGAGCTTGAGGGTGGCCTTGCTCTTTACTGTGCTCTTAGCCATTCCATCCCTCTGCCATGCCTGGTCCGGCAAGGTGGTACATGTGGTTGATGGAGACACCATTGATGTTGAAAGAGATGGAAAGAAAATTAGAGTCCGACTATATGGCGTT